>CAIXAA010000741.1 GCA_903917305.1 uncultured Myxococcales bacterium
GGTGCCCGTGCAAAAGCTAGTCCTTCTCCTCGTTTCCGCCATCACCACCATCGCGCTCGCCCTGCCCGTCCCGGCCGAAGCCCGCGGTGGCGGCCACCGCTCGAGCAGCGGCTCGCACAGCTCCTACCGCGTCCGCAGCTCCGGCGGCGGCCACAGCCGCAGCTACCGCAGCTCGGGCTCACACGCCCGACGCAACAGCTCCGGCTGGAAGCACGTGCGCGGCGGCGGCTCGACCAGCGGCATCGCCCGGGACCGCCACGGCCGCATCAAACGCAGCAGCTCCGCCAAGAACCAGTTCAAGAGCAGCCACGCCTGCCCGTCGACCGGCAAGAGCCGCGGCGCATGCCCGGGTTACGTCATCGACCACGTCAAGGCGCTCAAGCACGGCGGCGCCGACGCGCCGAGCAACATGCAGTGGCAGACCAAAGAGGCCGCGAAAGCAAAGGACAAGTGGGAGTAGCGCGCCCGGCCCCGCTAGTGCCGCGTCGCGAAGTAGAAGCCGACGCGCCCATCCGGCCGATGCCCCCACATCAGCGCATCGGGCGCAAGCAGCGAGATCTGCTGGTACATGAACGCGTAGTCCGGCAGCACCTCCTCGATGCTGTACGAGTACACGGTCGCGCGCACCTGCACGGTCGCCAAGGCGTTCTTCACGCTCCAGGCATCCGCGTACTCGACGCCGTGCTCGTCGTTCCAGCGCAGCACGGCCTCGACCGCGGCGCGCAGGCCGAGCAGCATCATCTCGAAATCGTCAGGATGTTCGACGAGATGCGGTAGTGGGTGCGGACGGCGCATGGTCACCTCCCTCGGGTTGCGTGGCCCGGACCGACAACGCACAGCTGCGGCGGCTTGTTCACCACGACCGCCGGCTGCGGCTTGCGGCGGTGCTCGCTGCGGATGATGGGCAGCACCTCGCCGCCGCCGTCGATCGCCAGGTTGTCGAAGCGGCCGCGGTCGCCGGCAAACGCGTTCGGGCTCAGGTGCGCGTAGCGCAGCGTCAGCTCGGTCGACTTGTGGCCGAGGATCTTCTGCAGGCGGAACAGGTCGCCGTGGTTCATCATCCAGTGACTGGCGAACGTGTGGCGCAGGTCATGGAAGGTGATGTAGTGCGTGCGCCGCCCCTCGGTCGGCCGCACGAAGCCCGCGGCATCGAGCACGTCGTGCAGCCGCTCGCGAAAGATGCGGTCGCTCGGGCACAGCATGTTGCCGACCAGGTTGCAGAACACCAGCGGCCCCGGCCGGCGCAGCCGCCAAGCGCGCAGGATCGGCAGCAGCGCGTCCTGGATGGGCAGGTGGCGCACATCGTCGGCCTTGGTCGGGCCGTGGAAGCTGCGATCGACGGTGATCAGCTCGTTGTCGAAGTCGACGTTGTCCCACGTCAGCGCCGCGAGTTCGCCTTGGCGCATGCCGGTGTAGAGCGCGGTGGCGTACAGCGAGAAGGCGTCATCTCCGTCGTCGCGCGCGGCGCGCAGGAAGCGCTTGACCTCGCCCGCCGTGCGCAAGTACGCGAAGTCCTTGGCA
>CAIXAA010000742.1 GCA_903917305.1 uncultured Myxococcales bacterium
GCGGACCCGCCGTCCGCACCACGGTCAGGCGCCCTTGCATCCGCTGGACGAGGCCGTGGCGCTCCAGGAAGTCCTGGAAACTCCTCGCCTCCTCCGGCCCCGCCAGCGTCACCCGCACGTGCGTGCGCGGCTCCAGCGCGAACAGGAAGTCCGCCTGCGCCATGCCGACCACCGGCTCGCTCTGGCTCGTGTACTGCAGCCAGACCTCCGCCAGCGGCCCCTGCGTCTCCGACACCGCCGCGCCCAGCTGCGGCAGCGGCCCGGCGCCCTGCTGGCAGCGCCCCAGCACCAGCACCAGCCCCAGCCCCGCCACCAGCCCTGCCGTCACACCGATCAGCTTGCGCCACATCTGGACCTCACTTCGGTTCGGCGATCTTCTCTTGCTGCACGGGCGCTTGCGCCACTTGCGGCTCCACCGGTGCCAGAACCGGAGCCGGAGCCGGAGCCGGAGCCAGAGCCGGAGCCGGAGCCGGAGCCGGAGCCGGAGCCGGAGCCGTTGCCGCTACCAGCACATGCTCTTCAAACTTGCGCAGTTGCACGGTCACGATCGGCCGCATCAGGCCCTTGCCGGTCCGCTGCGCGATCATCCCCTTGGGAATCTGGACCAGTTGGATCTTGTGGCCTTTCGCGGCCATGTCGATGCGCAGGCCGGTCTTGAAGCGCGTGATCGCCGGCGCGGGCATCCGCGACATGCCGCCGCCGCGCAGCTCGGCGACGCGCACCTCGGCCTCCACCGCTTCCGGTTGCGCGGTCGGGTTGTCGACGCGGATCTCCGCGGACCACCCCGACGGCGAAGCCTTGTCCGGCACCAGCCTGGCCGAAGCGCGCACCGCCGTCGGCGTGACCGCGGCGACCTGCTCGCCCAGTAGTTCCTCGAGGGCGTCGTCATCGGCGTCGACGCTGCGCGGCTGCAGCGCGAGAAACGTCACCGAACACATCACAATTGCCGCAACAAGAAGCTCATGCACCAAGGGATTCACCGGCTTCATCTGGACCTCCTGCGACCGCACCTGCGGGGCCGTCGAGACCGAAGACGCAGCACGCGCGTCGAAGATCTACAGCCGCGCCAAAACAACCGGCGCGCGCGGAGGCAGGAGATGAAGTCAACTCTGCAGATCATGGTATTGCTGCTTGGAATCACGGGTAGTCTGGCCTACGCGGCGGATCCGAAACCGGACACGGCGCACTTCTATGACATGAGCACCCAGCACATCACGGGCGAGGTGCAACGGCCCGCGGCGATGGTGGTGGAGACGCGCAACCGCGCCGCCTTCGGCCGCCTGTTGCAGCTCAAGAAGTCATTCAAGGCGGCGATCGTGGCGACCGGCAAGGAGAGGATCTTGCAGTAACTTCAGTGGGTCCAGCCGAGTGGCATCAAGGACTCGCGGACAGCGGCGGATCTGGCTTGACAGGGCGGCGCGGCGCTGGCAGCCTATTCCCTAGTTCTCCGATAGGTTGTTCATGCTACCCATGAAGTCGCGCTACGCCTTGAAGGCCCTGGTCCACCTCGCCCGCTTTGGCGGCGATGCGCCCGTGCCCGTCTCGGCGATCGCACAAGCCGAGACGATTCCTGCGAAATTCCTGGAGGCCATCCTCCTCGAACTGCGCAACGCCGGCATCCTCGCGAGCCGGCGCGGCAAGGGCGGCGGCTACACGCTGCTGCTCACGCCCGAGAAGATCGGCCTGGGCAACATGATCCGCCTGCTGTCCGGCCCATTGGCGCCGCTGCCCTGCCTGAGCAAGACGGCCTACCACCGCTGCCCGGAGTGCGTCGACGAGGGCACTTGCGCCGTGCGTCTGCTCATGGCGGAGTCCCACGCCGCCATGCTCGCCAGCCTGGATCAAACGACTTTGGCCGACCTGGTCCGGCGCATCGAGCGTGCCGCCGGCTGGGGTTTCAAGGATATCGCTTCGTGTATCTAGGCGGTTGACGTCATGCGACGTCCGCCGCCCTGCACCTGGCTCCTTCCTTAAACCCTAGCATACAGGTAGACTATCATGACTTCTGGAACCGCTCTCGCGGCGGCGCGCGCGCTGCTGCCCTTGTTCTTGGCGCTCCTGCTTCCCTCCTTCGCCCAGGCCCAGACGCCAGAGGATGCTTTCGTCGTGCGATCGGCCAACGGTCACAATGAGTTGACGCTGCGCGGTCTGGTCCAGGCCGACGGCC
>CAIXAA010000743.1 GCA_903917305.1 uncultured Myxococcales bacterium
CTGCATGGGCGGCACCTGCGGCGGACCCATCCCCGCGGCCTGCAACACCGCGTCCGACTGCCCAGCCGGGCAGACGTGCGCCGTCGACCCCAAAGCGCCCTGCAAGAACGTGTGCAAGCTCGTGCCGCCTTGCGCCAGCGACAAGGAGTGCGGCCCGTGCACGGCGTGCAAGATGGGCGTGTGCGGCGGCGCGTTGACGCCGGCGTGCAGCAGCGACGCCGACTGCGGCGCAGGCAAGGTCTGCGCCATCGTCCCAGAGGCGCCGTGCCAGAACGCCTGCGTCGCGGATGCGCCAAAAGGCTGTGCCGGCGCGAACGATTGCGCGCCATGTCAGATCTGCGCGAATGGCAGCTGCGCGGCTTCGAACCTGCCGGTCGTGTGCAGCAAGGACGCGGACTGCCCTGGCGGCGGCACGTGCGCGGTTGCGCCGGGCGCCCCTTGCCAGAACGCGTGCATTGCGCCCGCGCCCGCGGCCGATGCCGGTTCGGGGGATGCTGGCGCCGACACCGCCGCCCACGATGCCGGCGTGGATGCGGGAGCCGCGGAAGCAGGCGCGTTGGCCGACACGTGGAGCGACGTGGAAGCTCTGCCTGACGTGCAAGCTGCGCCCGACGTGCCCGCGCCAGGGGGCGACGATGCCGCCGTGGCCGTCGCCACTGCCAAGAAGGCCACCTCCGGCTGCTCGGCGGCGCGACGTGCAAGCCCTTGGGCGGCCTGGGAATTGCTGCTCCTGCTGGCGAGCATGGCTCTGCTCCGCCGGCGCGAACGGCACTGACCCCCAGTTGACGCGGCGTTCGACAAGCCCGACGCTGCCGGCCACCACCGCGGAGGCCGCAGATGCCCACCATCGATGCCTGGATCCAGCACCCGACGCCCGCCTTCCTGCGCGATCCGATGTTCGCGACGCTGCGCCGTTGGATGGGCTCGGGCGACATCCCCGACCCGATTCCGCTGGCTTTCACGCTGGGTGCGCTGGACAAGGCGGGCGTGGATCGCGCGCTGGTCTCGGCGTGGCATGGCCCGCAAGGCCCACTTCTGTCGAACGATTTCGTCGCATCGCTGGTGCGTCAGGCTCCGGATCGGCTCGTCGGCATTGCGTCGGTCGATCTGCACAATCCGCTGGGCGCGGTGCGCGAGCTGCGCAGGTGCGTGCAAGAACACGGCTTTCGCGGCCTGCGCCTGCTGCCCTGGCTGTGGGGGCTGCCGCCCGATGATCGGCGCTACTACCCGCTCTACGTCGCCTGCATCGAGCTGGGTGTGCCGTTCTGCCTGCAGGTCGGTCACGCAGGACCGCTGCGCCCGTCTGAGCCGGGCCGACCGATTCCGTACCTCGACCAGGTCGCGTGCGATTTCCCGGAGTTGGTCATCGTGGGCGGCCACATCGGCTACCCGTGGACCACCGAGATGATCGCGCTGGCGACCAAGTACCCGAATGTCCACATCGACACGTCCGCGTACAAGCCGTCGCGTTTTCCGCCGGAGTTCGCGGCGTTCCTGAAGGGGCACGGGCGCAGGAAGGTGCTGTTCGGCTCCAACTGGCCGATGATCTCGCCGGCGGATTGCCTGGCGGAGGTCGATGCGCTTGGGCTCGACGAAGAAGCCAAGCGCCTGTTCCTGCACGACAATGCCGCGCGGGTGTTCGGAATCTAGCTGCATCGGGCGCGGTGCCCAAGCCGCCGCTACCGCAGCAGCTCGATCAGCCGCGGCACGAGGTTGCCGACCGCGCCATCGCCCTTGATCGACCCCTGAATCGCCTTGCCCGTCGCCTTGCCATCGGCAGCCGGCAGCGCGAAGAGCGGAATCATCTGCGAGGCATAGCCATCCGCCGCCAACCGCTCGCGGTCGCGGTCGAGGTCGAACTCGAGCAGGCGCAGCGTGCCCAGGTCCTGGTCGACCAGCCCCGCCTTCGCGGCGTCATGGAACCGCCGGCAGGGCTCGCACCAGGTCGCGCCGACGTAAACCAGCAGCTTGCGGTGGTCCGCCGCCGCGCGCGCCTGCTCGCCGCGCACGTACGCCGCCACGGCACCCGCGACCGGCGTCGCGACGAGGTCGATGTGCGGGGGCGCCACCGGTGCAGGCTTGGGCGGCGGGGGCGTGGGCGGCGCCGCCTCGGGCGCACGGGCACAGGCCAGCAGCAAGAGCAGAAGGGGCAGGGTGATCTTGGACATGCGCGCACTCCGCCGCGACACCAGCCGGGCAACCCGACGCGGCTTGGGACGCTAGCTCGCATGGTTGTCGCGCGTTGGCAAGGCTGTCTGCCACGCGGGAACGGTCCGTCGCGGGGCGCCCACGCGCTCCAGCCAGCCACCCGCCGGAAAACGCTTCCATTCCAGCGCCTGCCCCTCTTTACTTGTCGGCGTCGCGGGCGCCATCATCGCGCCTCGCGGAGGCGGCATGATCGAGGCGGGTCAAAGACAGACGGTTTTCCAGTGGTTTGCAACGCTCGCCCTGGTCGCGGCCGGCTGCTCGTCCGCGCCCGCGGCGCCAGGCGCCAAGGTCGCTGCCGGCGCGGTGGACGTCGCCGCCGACGCCTCGACAGCGGACGAACCTGCGCCACCTGCCGACACAGCGGTTCCCGACGCCGCCGCTGACGTGCCCGCCGCACCAGACATCGCAGCACCCGCCGACACGCCGGCAGCCGATGTTCCCGCGCCGGCGGATGCCGTCGCGCCTCCGGATGTTGCGGCCATTCCAGCGGCCGGGTGCGGCAAAGCCTGGCCCGTGGGCTCGACGTCGGTCACCCTCGCGAACCGCAGCTACCGCGTGCACGTGCCCAAGGGCTACACCGGCACGCAAGCGCTGACGTTGGTGGTCGGCTTTCACGGCCTGGGCGACAGCGGCCAGAAGCTCGAGACGCTCACCGGCCTGTCCACCGCCGCGGACACGCAGGGCTTTCTCGCCGTCTACCCGGATGGCATCAGCGGTAGCTGGAACGCCGGCAAGTGCTGCGATCCCGCCAAGACGCTCAAGGTCGACGACGCCGCCTTCGTCAACGCCGTGCTCGACGACGTGCAAGCCAAGTACTGCGGTGATTCGAAACGCATCTTCGCCACCGGCTTCTCCAACGGCGGCTACATGAGCCAGGTCGTCGGCTGCCAGCTCTCGCAGCGCTTCGCCGCCATCGCGCCGGTCTCGGGCACCATGACGCTCAGCACCTGTTCGCCGACGCGCCCCGTGTCCGTCCTCGAGTTCCACGGCACGCTGGACTTCGTCGTTCCGTATGGCGGCGGCGGACTGACCGGCGGCGCGGCGTCGGTCGACGACACCATCGCCGGCTGGGTCAAGCGCAACGGCTGCACGGACGCCAAGCCCGCCGTCGTCTTCCAGAAAGGCGACACGACCTGCAGCGCGTACCAGCAGTGCCAGGACGGCGCCGCCGTGGAGCTGTGCAAGATCGACGGCGGCGGCCACCAGTGGCCTTCGAGCCCGACCGGCGGCAATCCGATCCGCGGCAAGATGAGCACCGACATCGACGCCACGGCGCAGATCCTGGCGTTCTTCGCCGCGCATCCGATGCCGTAGGGCGGGCGCTCGGTCAGCCTTACGGCGAAACGACAATCGGCGTCTTGGTCGGCACGTACGCGTTGTCCAGCTCGCCGTCCACCATGCGCAGCGCGTCGCCGCCCCAATCGTAACCATTGGTCACTTCTGCGGACTTGAGCAGCTCGCTGTAGCTGTGCTGCTTGCCGTCGACCAGCGTGGCGATGAACTTGCCGAGCGCCCCGCCGCTGCCCGTCGTCCACGTCTCCATGCCGTTGGTGATCAGCTCCAAGTTGGCGGTGCCGCCCTTCTTGAGAGGAAAGTAGTCTTTTTCGTAGTAGTTGTACGACACGCAGCTATCGATGAAGAACAACTGGTAGCTGGCGGGGAAGTCCGCCGCCGTGAAGTTCCCCGGATCCAGCGGTCCGTAGCCGATGTAGCTGTGGCCGTTGTAGATGAACACGTCGCTGTTCTTGATGGCGCGCTTGTGCGGCCCCTCGCTGCCGCCGGATCCGAAATAGCTGTCGATCTCAATCGTTGCCGTCGTCTTGGCCTGCTTGCCGATCTGCACCGTCACCGGCAGCTCGAACGTCATCCAGTTCTGCAGGATCTTGTCGGCCACCGCCTGCCGCAATTGCGACTTCTGCGCGCTCGTCGTGATGCCCGCCGGCCAACCGGTGCCGTCCAGCTCCCACTTCATCAGGTCTTCGAACTTGGCGCCCGCAACCTTCACCGTCCCGATCTGGTAACTGCCCATGTCGACAACAGGTTCTGTCTTGGTGAGCTGAAAGCCGGGCCGCGCCGTGTAGATGGCGCGCATCATGCGGAACCACTCGGTGTAGCCCTCGTCGTCGATGGTGCTCGGCTTGGGGCCGCTGCCCTCCCACTCCGCCAGCAAGCCGCCGACGACGCCGACGACGAGGCGACCCTTCTTGACGCCGCCCGTCCAGAGCTTGTCGTACTCCGGATACGACGCGTTTTTGTTCGTCTTGTTGCCCACCAACGCCGCCGTGATCGGCAGGTACAGGCGCCCCACCTCCGAAAGCGGCACCTGCGTCTTGGCGTCCTTCAGCTTGGCGCGGTCCGCGTCAATCGCCTTCTGTTCCTTGGCCATCGCCGCCTTGCAGGACGCCAGCGACGGATTGAAGACGTACCAGATGGAGTCCTGGAAGTCCTGGGCCTCTTTGTCGTTGTCCGTGCATTCCTTCAGGATTCGCCCGGTCTGGCTCGCATACTCGGAGCTTAGCAAGCCCACCGAGATGTTCGAGCGCTTGGCAAACGACTTCGGCACCACGGCCGTGTCCTTGTACGTGTAGGCAACGCGCAGCATTTTCTTTGGCGTGGCGCCCACTTTGCTCGTGTCGACCACATCGACCGGCGTCTTGACGAACAGCTTGGGATCCGCCTCGCCCAGCTCGCGCTTGTTGGGCATGATGGTGGCGGTGCGCAGCGCGCCAAACCCGGATTGCGTCTGCTTCTTGACGGTTGCCTGGATCGTCGCCTGGCTGGCCGTCGCATCGACGAAGACCACGCCCGTGAAGGTCAAGTCGCGCGCCAGCGCCGTGTTGCTCGTCAGGTCATCGCTGCTCTCGCCCGGGGCATCCGTGGTGGCGCAAGCGAGAGAGCCAATGGCCGTTGCGCAAACCGCCACATGGGCGATCGTGCGATGCAGGTTCATGAAATGCTTGTGGTTCATCGCGGCGGCTCCTGGTCAGGGCTGGGCCGCGAATTGTGACGCCAGTGTGATCAATCGTCAAGCCGCCAAGCCGCGCCTTCACACGTCGCTTGCGGGGCCCCACGCGCGCTACTTGCAGTCGGCGGGGCAGAGGCCCGTGCCCTTCTCCGCCAATGGCTTGCAATTGCTGCAGACTCCGTCGCCGCAGTAGCCGCAGTCCACCGGGCAGTTGGTGGCGTCCTCGCCCTTGTCGCACAGGCAGTCGCCACACCCGGTGCCGCAGTCGACCGGGCAATTGGCGGAGCCACCGTCCTCCGGCTCGCAGATGTTGTTGCCGCACGCCTTGAACGTGCAGTCTTCCTTGCAGTTGATGGGGTTCTCGCCCTTGTCGCACACCTTGTTGCCGCAAGCCGTGCCGCAATCGATGGGGCAGATGATGAACGTCGGCGTGACGGCGTTGGGCAAGCCGGTCTCGTTGCACTTGCACAAGCCGTCGCCGCACGCGCCGCAGCAGTCCTCCGGGCAGGTCGACGGCTTTTCGCTGGGGGAGCACACGCCGTCGCCGCACGCCGCGCAGTCGACCGGGCAGTTCTCCAAGGTCTCTTTGCAATCCTGGGTGTTGCACGCCTTGTCGCCGCAGACGCAGCAGTCGTCGGAGCCGAGCTTGGCGTTCTCGTCGGGATCGCACTTGCCGTTGCCGCAGTAGCAGTCGGCCGGGCAATTCTTCTTGCTTTCGCCCACTTCGCACATGCCGTTGCCGCACTTGGCCACCGGCGGCAGTTCCTGCGCCAGCACGTCCACGGGCGGCACATCCGTGACCGCGATGTCCGGCTCCGTCGTCGCCTGGTCCCCCGGTTGCAGGTCGGTCAGC
>CAIXAA010000744.1 GCA_903917305.1 uncultured Myxococcales bacterium
ATGGACACGCCGCACAGCATGCCCAGGCAGATGAGGCCAAGGATGGTGTAGGGTTGGCGTAGTCGCTGCAGGGCGCTCATTCGGCAGGCTCGGAAGGTCGGGCGGCAAGGGCCGCGGCAAGCAGTGTCGGGGCGGGCGACGCTTCGGTCAACGCAGGAAGAACCAGACGGCCATGGCGGTTCCGATGGCGATGACGAGGCCGCGGACGACGGCGGTCGGCAAACGGTGCGCCAGCGCAGCGCCGCCGTAGGCGCCAACCGCCGATCCTGCTGCCATGGTGAGGGCTTCGGGCCAGTGCACGATGCCGGCGATGACGAAGGCGACGATGGCGACGCCGTTGATCAGCGCGCCGAGGATGGACTTGAGGCCGTTCATCGCGTGGATGTCGGTCTGGCCGCACAGGGCGAACGCCGCGAGCATCAAGATGCCCATGCCGCCGCCGAAATAGCCGCCGTAGATGGAGATGATGAGCTGGCCGAGGCCCAGCGCCACCGCCATGCGGCCGCTGCCGCCGCGGCCCACGCCGAGGGCGCGCAGCCGTGGCACGAGCGGGCCGCTGATGGCGAAAAGGGCTGTGGCGACCAGGAGCAGCCAGGGAACGATGCGGGCGAACGTGACGTCGTGGGTCTGCAGGAGCAACCAGGCGCCGATGCCGCCGCCGACCAGGCTGGCGGCGCCAAGCATCGGCAGGTTCTTGCGCAAGTTCTCGAGATCGCGCCTGTAGGCCGCGGCGCTGGCGATGCTGCTCGACCAGAGCGCGACGGTGCTGGTGGCGTTGGCGGCGATGGGCGACATGCCGAAGAAGACCAGCGCGGGGAAGGTCACGAAGCTGCCACCGCCGGCGACGGCGTTGAGGGCGCCGCCGAGGGCTGCGGCCACGGCGAGGACGGGCAGGGCGAAGGTCACGGTGCGGACTCCTCGCCGCTCGGCTCTTCGCTGCCGCGCTTGGGCGGATCGTCTGGAACCGAAGGTTCATGCTCGGGATTGTGCTCGCCAACTTCGTCGTCGTCGCTGGCCGGCGCTTCCGCAGCCGCCGGAGCCGCCTTGCGGTGGCGCACGCCAGCCTCCTTGGGCGACAAGGCCGCCGCCGGGTGGTGCGCGTACCACGCCTCGACGATCTGCCGGGCGATCGGCGCCGCGTTGTGGCCACCGCTGCCGCCGTGCTCGACGAATACCGCTACCGTGATCTGCGGATCATCGGCCGGCGCATAGCCGACAAACCACGCGTGATCATTCTGCAACCATGTCGCCAGCCGGTTGATCGCCGCGGTGTCGCCCGCCATGCGCTCCAGCACGTCCGCGCGCGGCCGCTGCGCCGCCTGCGCCGTGCCCGTCTTGCCCGCCATGGTGCCCGCCTTGGGCTGCGCGCTGAACGCCGTGCCGCCTTCGTCGTTCACCACGCTGCGCAGACCGGCGCGCAAGACCGCGAGCGTCGATGCCTTGATGCCCACTGGCCGCGGCGGCTGGCGCGGCGGCACCGTCAGGCGGCCGTCCTGCGCCTCGAACGCCGAGAGCAGCGAGGCCGACGGCAGCGTGCCCGTCGCGATGCCGGCGTAGGTCCGCGCGACTTGCAGCGGCGTTGCCGTCACGTCCTTCTGGCCCACCGCCGTCGACAGCGCAAAGCCGGGAAAGTAGCCGCCCTTGACGTGGTCC
>CAIXAA010000745.1 GCA_903917305.1 uncultured Myxococcales bacterium
GAGCATCTTCTCGACCGCCAGGACCTGATCCTTCACCGTCGCCAGCTGGCTCTTGAGGATGCCGACGTCCGCCGCCAGGTTCTGGTAGCCGGCGTCGACGCGGTTCTGGCGCAGCACGTAATCGCCTTTGGTGGCGGGCACTTTCGAGAAAGCGACCTCCCACTTCTTGCGGTTGGCCTCCAAGGCGTCCGCGCGCACGCGCTCGTCCGGGTTCATGAGCGGCACGGCAAAGCCGCGCAGCAGCTCGACAATCCGCCGGCCGATGTCCACCGTGCGGTTCTGGTTCTCGATGACGCGCAGCCAGCCGTCCTTGAGTTCCGGGAACATGTCGAGGCGGCTGGTCTCTTTGAGCGCCGCGTCGATCGTGCCGGCCAACTTTGCGGATTCCTTGACGTCTGCCCGCTCCGTGCCCATGTCGTCGAACAGGGCGACCACGCGCTGCATGTCTTCGTCGTGCTCGATGTACTTCGCCACGCGCTCCGACACCGGGCGCACGACCGTGTACTCGTCCGAGCCGCGGTTGAGCAGCCAGGAGAAGAACTGCTCCAGGTTCTTGTCGCTCGAAGCGAAGCGCGTCAGCTCGCCGGTGATGGCGCTGTAGCGCTCCACCACGTCGCGGTACGCCGCATCCGCCGCATCGAACTCCTTGTCCAGCATGTTGATTCGGCCGCGCAGCACCGCGGCCTGCACCGCGACGTTGTCATCGCTCACGGTCAGCAGCAGCACGTCCAGGGCTTCGAGCGCCGCCTTGGGCCGCTGCGCCGCGACGTGCGTGGCCGCCATTTCGAACAGCGCCTCTTCGTACACCGTCGAGTTGTGGTCGACCGCCTGGTAGTTCGCGACCGCGTCGTCGAACTTCTTCTGCTGCAAGTACAAACGCCCGAGGCCCAGGTGGGCGTAGTCGAGCACTTCGGGCGCCGGCCGGCGGTTCGGGTCCGCGGACTTGGCCAGGCTCAGGATGCCCTCGAACTCGCGGATCGCTTCGTCGATCTTGCCGTTGCCGACCAGGACGGCGCCGAGGTAGAAGCGCGCATTCGGCCAGCGCTTGTCGCCTTGCGTGACGGCTTCGAGGAAGGAGCGCGCCTTGTCGTAGAACCCGGCGGCGAAGAACGAGCGGCCGAACTGGTACACCAGCTCCGAGCGGCGCTGCCCCGGCATGATCTGGTCGAGCTTCTTGGCGTACGTGTCGACTTCGCCCATCTTGTGCATGCGCACCGAGATGTCGACGAGCTCCTGCAGGGCCGGCTGGAAGTCGCGCGCGTTCGGGACCTTGAGCACCATGTCCAGGTAGCGCTTGGCGCCCATGTAGTTGCGCTGCCGGTAGAGGCAGTCGCCCAGCATGTAGAGCGCCGAGCCGTAGTCGCGGCCCAACTGGAATTCGCCGTTGTTCACCAGGTCGACGAAGAGCACGGCCGCCGTCGCGGTGTTGCCGCGCTCGTAGGCCATCGAGGCCTCGACGAAGCGGCGGTCGAGCGGGTAGCGGCGCTCCCGGGCGATCGCGGTCTTGAGGTCGTTGTCGATGACGTTGACGACCGCGCGCGAGTTGTCCGTGTCCAGCTCGATCTGGCGAACTGGTTCCGCTGCCAGCGCCGCGCGCGGCAAAGCCGGCAGCAGCGCAAGGGAAAGCAACGCCGCCAGCGCGCGCGCCGTACCCAGGGGCTTAGGTCGCCACGGCGACCCATGTCCAAGCAGCGGACGCAGCATCACTTACCCGGTGCTTCACTTTCCGCGGCGGGCTTGGCCGTGCGGTTCTGGATCGTTCGCAGTCCGTAGCGGACGTAGGGCTTGTCTTCGAGGTCGGTGCCGACGCCGCCGCGTTCAAAGCCGATGACGGACACTTCGGTGACACGGCCGCGCTGGGCGTAGAACGTGTAGGAGGACTTCAGCTTGAACTGGTAGCCTTCGAGGTAGCTGAACAGCTCCGAGTTGCCGCGGTAGACCAGCTCGACCGTCAGCGCGTGGTTGCCCGGGATGACCGAGCCGTTGTAAATCTCGAATTCCCTTCGAGTATTCAGCAGCGCGTTGGTGTTGTCCTGGTAGTAGATCTTCTTGCCGTCGAGGTAGTAGAGCACCGACTGCAGCTCGAAGAAGGAGCCCATCTCGTTCTTGTGGATGAGCACGGCGCGCGACTCGGCGATGACGTTGTCGAGGATCTGCTCCTTCAAGAGCAA
>CAIXAA010000746.1 GCA_903917305.1 uncultured Myxococcales bacterium
GGACAGGCAGTCGCTGCCGGCGGCCAGGCACTCGCCGTTCGCCCACGTGCACAAGCCGGAGTCGGCGCACGTGGGCGTGCGCTTGCAATCCACTGGAACCGGGACGCATTGCCCGGTGCTGACCATGCACAGGCCGTTGCTCTTGCAGGCATTCGAGCCGGCGCAGTCGGCATCGGTGACGATGGCGCACCAGCCGTCCTTGGCCGTGCAATAGCCTTCCTGGATGCAGCCTTGGGTGGCCTGGCAGTCGCTGCCGGTGGCGATGCACTTGCCGGTCGTGGCGGTGCAGCGTCCCAGGTCCTTGCAGCCCGTGGAGCCGGCGCAATCGGCGTTGGAGACGATGGCGCACGCGCCGTTCTGCGGCGTGCAGAAGCCTTCCTGGATGCAACCTTTGGTGGCGAGGCAGTCGCTGCCAGCGGCGACGCACACGCCGCCCTTGGCGGTGCAGCGCCCGAGATCCTTGCAGATCGTGGCGCCGGCGCAATCGGCGTTCGACACGACCGAGCACGCGCCCTTGGCCGGCGTGCAGTAGCCTTCCTGCGTGCAGCCGGCGGTCACCGCGCAGTCGCTGGCCGTCGCCACGCACACGCCGCCGACCGACGAGCACTGGCCCTGGCCCTTGCACGCCGCGCTGCCCAGGCAGTCCTTGGCGCTCGCCACGCACTTGCCGCCTTGCGCGGTGCACAGCGCCGCGTCCTGGCAGCCGGTCGAGCCGGCGCAGTCGGCGTCGGAGGCGACGGCGCACCAGCCGTTCACGGCCGTGCAGAAGCCCTCGGCGATGCAGCCTTGGGTCGTCTTGCAATCGCCCGTGGTGGCCACGCACTTGCCGCCGACGGCGGAGCAAAGGCCTTGATCCGTGCAGCCTTGCGTCGCCTGGCAGTCGCTGCCGGTTGCCACGCACTTGCCGTTCACGAGCGAGCACAAGCCTTCCTGCGCGCAGCCCGGCAGGGCCTTGCAACTCGCCGCCGTCGCTGCGCATTTCCCAGCGCTCGCCGTGCAGTCGCCGTTCTGCGTGCACACGGTCGCCTTGGCGCAGTCGGCGTTCGTGACGGCCTTGCAGGAGCCGGCATCCGCCGTGCACAGCCCTTCCTCCGTGCAGCCCGCGGTCTTGAGGCAATCGGCGCCGTCGGCGATGCACTTGCCGCTCTTGGCGGAGCAGTGGCCGATCTCCTTGCACACGGTCGCATTGGCGCAGTCCGTGTTGGAGACCACCGCGCAAAAGCCATTGGCCGGCGTGCAGTAGCCCTCTTGCGTGCAGCCGGGGGTCGCCGCGCAGTCGCTGGCGGCGGCCACGCACACGCCGTTCACGGCGGAGCACTGGCCGTCGCTCTTGCACGCCGGGCTGTTCTTGCAATCGTTGATTCCCGCAATGCATTTGCCGCCATCGGCCGTGCAGAACGCCGCGTCCTGGCAGCCGGTCGAACCGGCGCAGTCGGCGTTGGAGACCACCGCGCACCAGCCGTCCTTGGGCGTGCAGAAGCCTTCCGCGATGCAGCCTTGCGTGGGCTTGCAGTCCTCGCCGGCGGCCTGGCACTTGCCGTCCACGACCGAGCAGCGCCCGTCCGACGCGCAGCCGGCCATCGCCTTGCAAGACGCGGCCGTGACGACGCATTTGCCGCCGGTGGCCTGGCATGCGCCGTCCGCGGTGCAGACGACCGCCGCGCTGCAGTCGGCGTCCGTCACGACCTGGCAGGAGCCGCCCTTGGCCGTGCAATAGCCTTCCTGCACGCAGGCTTGCGTCGACTTGCAGTCCTCGCCGCTGGCCTTGCACTGGCCGTCCACCGCGGTGCAGCGGCCGTAGTTCTTGCAGACATCCAAGCTCTTGCAGTCCTCGCCCCCGGCCACGCACTTGCCGCCCTGCGCCGTGCACCAGCCGGAGTTGGCGCACACGCCGGACCCGGCGCAGTCCGCGTTGCTGGCTGCCGTGCACAGGCCGCCGACCGATGTGCACTTGCCGCTCTCCGTGCAATCGGCCATCGCCTTGCAGTCCGCGTTGGTGGCCGTGCACTTGCCGTCGACGGCCGTGCATTGGCCGGCGGAGTCGCAGAGGTCGAGCTTCTTGCAATCCTCCGTCGTCGCGACGCATTTGCCGCTGTCGACGCTGCAGCGGCCGGCGTTCTGGCAGGCATCGGCCATGGCGCAGTCCGCCTTGGAGGCCACGACGCACGCGCCGTCCTTGGCCGTGCAGTAGCCGTCGCCCTTGCAGCCGGTCGTGCCCTGGCAGTCCGCGCCTGCCGCCCCGCACTTGTCATTGACGACGCTGCACAGGCCGAACTTGTAGCAGCCGTCGGTCTTCGCGCAGCCGTCCCTGCTCACCGCGCACACGCCCGCCGATGCGGCGCAGTAGCCGTGATCCGAGCACGCTGGCGTCAGCGAGCAATCGACGTCGGAGGCGGCCACGCACACCTTGCCCTGCTGCGTGCACAGGCCGTAGACCTTGCAGCCTTGGCTGTCCGCGCAGGTGCCCGCGTTGAGCGTGTCAGCGGTGCCGCACGCGGCAAGGCAAGCCGCAAGCGCGCACGCCGCGGCCAGAAACCAATGAGGTCGCATGTCCTGCCTCCGGCGCAAAACGGCCCAGCCGTGCGGCCATGATAGAGCGGGTGCGGGGCTGCGCAAGGGATGCACGCGCAATCCCCTGCGGCCACGCCAGCGTCGTGGCAACGCGCAGCAGGGCGATCCCAAGATCGCGCCATTCAAGCCGAATACAGACCAAGGTCGCGCAGCAGCGCTTCGTCGGCGTCGACGTCCGGGTTCGCGGCGGTCAGCAGGCGCTCGCCAAAGAAAATCGAGTTGGCTCCCGCCAGGAAGCACAGCGCCTGCGTCTCGCGCGACAGCCCCGCGCGCCCGGCCGACAGGCGCACGCGTGACGCCGGCATCAGCAGCCGCGCCACCGCCACCGTGCGCACCAGCTCGAACGGGTCAAGCGGCGGCGCGTCCTGCAGCGGCGTGCCCTCGATCGGCACCAGCAGGTTCACCGGCACCGACTCCGGATGCGGTTCGAACGCCGCCAGCGTCTGCAGCAGCGAGCAGCGGTCCTGCCGCGTCTCGCCCATCCCGACGATGCCACCGCAGCAGACATCGATGCCGGCCTTGTGCAGATGCTGAATGGTCTCCAGGCGATCGTCGTAGGTGCGCGTCGTGATGATGCGGTCGTAGAAGGCGCGCGAGGTGTCCAGGTTGTGGTTGTAGGCCGTCAAGCCCGCGTCCTTCAAGGCGAAGGCCTGCTCCTCGCTCAGCATTCCCAGCGTCATGCACGCTTCGAGGCCCAGCCCGGTGACCTCGCGCACCATCGACAGCACGCGCTCGAATGCCTCGCCGCGCTGCGGGTTGCGCCAGGCGGCGCCCATGCAAAAACGCGTGGATCCCGAGTCTTTCGCGCGCCGTGCCGCCGCCACGACCTCGGTCACGTCGATCAGCGCCTCGCGGTCGATGCGCACGTCATGGTGGGCGCTTTGCGGGCAATAGCTGCAATCTTCCGCACATCCGCCGGTCTTGATCGACAGCAGCGTGCAGCGCTGGATGGCGCGCGGATCGTGAAATTGCCGATGCACGGCCTGCGCTTGGAACACCAGCTCCAGCAGCGGCAGGTCGTACAGCGCCTCGATCTCGGGCAGGCGCCAGTCGTGGCGCAGCGTAGGGCGGTCCATGCGGTCTCGCAGTGTGTCCGGAAGCGGTGGACGCCGCGCGTTCTGCCACGGCGCCCTGCGCGCGGCAAGCGCTTGTTGCTACCTGTGCGCCGCGGCGTTCGCTTGCGCCTGCGTCACCACGTGCATCCGCCCGTCCGCCTCCGCCTCGACCACGACGGTGCCATCCCAGCCGGTGCCGTAGATCGCCGCCTCGAGAGGGTGCCACTCGAAATGCTCACCAGAAACACCAACTTTCACTCGGGTGGCCTGCCGTTTGCGCGTGATCCCCGCCTCCAGCATCGTGACGATCTCCTGGCGCGGATGGCCGTACTTCCACGCCGACCACTGGTCGTGGCGCCTCTCCTCACCCATCGGAATCACGGCGATTTCCGGCGTCATGGCCGCGACCAGCTCTGGCGTCGTGCCGTTGTGCGAGCCATGGTGGCCGACCTGGTACACGTCCACGTTCAGCGCCCCGGTGCCCGCCGTGCGCGCCACCAGGTCCTTGATGGCGTACTCCTCCAGGTCGCCGGTGAACAGCGCGGAAGCCTTGCCGAAGTCCACGCGCAGCACCAGGCTGTGGTTGTTCGCGTTCTGGAACGGCGTCTTGTTGAAGCGCATCCCCGGCCAACCCGGATCCTTGGCAACCTGGCCCCACAGCACATGAATCTGCGGGTCGATGTCCGGGCAGCGGATCGGGTCGATGACCTCGTCCGTCAGCCCCTTGGGGTCGCGGATGTCCTCCAAGGCGATCGCATGGTAGGTCACCGGATTCTTGCCGGTTTTGTGCTCCTCCGCGAACTGGTGCAGCTCACCTTGCTGCGGCCCGCCGGAGCCGCTGGCCATGCCGTTGTCGATCGCCGACTTGATGCGGAAGTGCTCGAGCAGCAAGGAGACGCCGCGCGTGTGGTCGATGTGCGGGTGGGTCAGGGCCAGCAGATCGAGCGTGCGGTTGAGATCCGTGCGCCGGGCGAAGAACGCGTCCAAGTAGGCTTGCAGCCTCTCGTTGCTGTCCGCGCCTGGATTGTCCTCGCCGCCGGCGTCGATCAGCATCGCGCCGCACGGGAACTCCACCAGCGCCGACAGCCCCTGGCCGACGTCGATGAAGTGGATGCGCATCAGGTCGTTGCGCGGCGACAGCGCGAGCTGCGGCTTCTGCGCCTTCGGCACGACTTGCGCCGCGCCGCAAGCGCTCAACATCACAGCCAGAATCGGCACGAGCCAACGCATCCTCAGCACTCCTTGTTCAAGGTCCTGACCACAAAAGCTTTGAAGTTCCATCTGGCTTCACGACGTACGCCTGATCGCCCGTGGCGTCGTGGTGGATGTGCAGCAGCGCGCCCGGGCTGTCGTCCACCGCCTGCGACATGCCGGCGTCGACCAGGAAGATGCTGCCGTATTTCTGGAACAAATGCCCAGCTTTGCGTGTCGTGCCGTCGGCGAAGGCCACCTTGCCCGGCTGATGCCCCTGCACGAGGTGCTGCACGCCCAGCGCTGCCGCGCGATCCGCAAGCGTTTTCTGCGGATCCGCGCCGCTCGCCTCCCACCACGGCGGGTCCAGGCGCGCCTCGAGCAGCGACGCCGGGTCGATCAGCACCGGCGCGGCAAATCCTTGAGCCTCCACGCCTTGTTCAATTGTTGTCTCCAGTTGCGCCAGCGTCAGCCCTTGCGTGTCGCCCGCGTGGCAGAAGAACCAGGTGCCCAGCCTCAAGCCCATCGGCAGGTTGCGCAGCCATTGGCCCAGCGGCGTCTTGCCCGCGGCGACGGCCACGGGATCCAGGCCGGCCTGCGTCAATTCCGTGGCAAACTCGCTGACTTTGGTCTCCTCGGGATGCGCGAGGAACTCCGCCTCGTGGTTGCCCATCAGCACCCGGACCGCACCGCCTTGCGCGGGCGCCTGCGCCTGCAGCGCCTGCACCGCCGCGAGGACCGCGAGGCCCTGCGTGCCCTTGTCGATCAGATCGCCCAGCGCCACCAGCGTCGCCGGGCCGGCCTGCCACTTGGCCTGCGTGGCATCCGCCGGGATCTGCGCCACGCCCGCAGCCGCCAGCAGCGCCGCCAGCCGATCCACGTCGCCGTGCACGTCGCCCAGCACCCACAGGTCGGTCGGCGCCTCCGCTTGCGCCACGGCCGGGTACTGCGTCCAGTCGCGAATGCCTGTCGACACAGGCACATCGGGCGCCGGCGGCGGCGCGTCCTTGGCCACGATCGCGTCGGGCTTGGGCGGCACGGCGTCGACCAGCGGCGCGACGTCGGACAGCTTGCCGGGAACGTCGGGCGCGGTGTCTGCGAGATCGGCCGCAAGTTCAATGATGTCCGGCGGCGTTACGGCGGCGTCCGGCGCTGCCTGCGCAACATCCGGCACGGCTGCCGTCCCCGGAGCGCCGCCGGCGGCAGGAGAGCAGGCGGCCAGGGCCAGGGACAGCAGGACAAGGAGCGGCAGACGCGACAAGGGAACCTCGCAGGTCGGCACACGCTAGAGGTCGCGCAGGTCGTGGTCAAGCATCGCGAACTTCAGGCTGGTCATCTCGGTGGACTCTAGAGTATGCTGTGTTTCGCGCCACTGTCCTGACAAGTGCAGGAAAGAGCAGATGGCGCGAAAGATCAGCGGACGGAGGCGACATGTCCGAACACAAGCACGCGCGGCAGCAGGTGGATCATCAACCGGCGTGGCTGGCCGGCTTCTACACCTTCCTCGACCGGCCGCTGCGCGTCTGGGCGCGCGTGGCGCTGCTGCTGCTGGTGGTGCCGCTGCTGCTGCATTTCTTCCATCCTCTCTGGCACATCGGCATGACGGCTCCGCAGTATCCGGCCGGCCTGAACATCGACATCTACTCCTACAAGGTCGTCGGCGGGCATGAAGGCCACGACGTGGCGGAGATCAACGAGCTGAACCATTACATCGGCATGCAGACGATCGACCGCTCGCAGCTGGCGGATCTCGACTGGCTGCCGTTCGCGTTCGGCATCCTGGTGCTGCTGGCGCTGCGCGTGGCGGCGATCGGCAACGTGCGCTCGCTCATCGACCTGGTGGCGCTGTCGACCTACCTGGGCGCGTTCTCGATGGGGCGGTTCTACCTGAAAATGTACACGATTGGCCACACCCTGGACCCGAAGGCGGCGTTCAAGATGGAGCCGTTCACGCCCGTCATGTTCGGCCAGAAGCAGATCGCCAACTTCCTGACGGAAGCCTACCCGCAGACCGGCACGTTCCTGATCACGGCGGCGCTGACCGGCTTTGCGCTGGTGCTGTTCTGGCACCTGTTCGCCGGCTGGCGCGAGTGGCGCAAGGGCGCGTAGGTTCAGCCAGTTGCGCAGCGATCAGGTCACATGCAGACGGTCGGAGCGCCGGGCGTGCCGTAATCGCAGGTGCTGCTCGTCGGGGTGAGGCAGAAGATCTGGGTGATGCCCGGGCAATCGTTGATGAAGTCTGGGGGAATGTACTGCACGGAGTGGCCGGCCGTCGTTGAACTCCACGCGGCGGAATCCAGAATCAAGCCCTTGTAATTCAGCTCGATCTTGTCGCTGCTGTTGTTGCCGAGCGTCATCTGGCCGGCGGCCGTGCCCTGGGCGTAGATGAAGTCCGGCTTGAACCCCGCTCCGGCCGTGGACGTGCCGAACGTGAAATATTGCCCGGGGTTGATCGCCAGACCGGGCTGCACGATGAGGTACCAGTCCGTCATCCCGACCAACTTCATCTGGTCGATGAGGATCGGCACCGGTCCGGGGTTGTAGACCTCGAACCACTCGCCGCCGACGTCGCCGCTCGCCACGTCCGGGTTGGCCATGATCTCCGAGATCAGCAGGTCGCCCTTCTTGGTGGGCACCACCGGCGTGCCATAGCCGCACTTGCCGCCCGTGCAGAACTGCGAGCCCGGGCACGCCGTCCCGTCGGCCACGGCGGTGCTCGTGCAGCCGGCCGCCATGTCGCAACTGTCCGTCGTGCAAGGGTTGCTGTCATCGCAGTTCTTCGTCGCGCCCGGCACGCAGACGCCGCCAGCGCAGGCATCGTTCACGGTGCACACGCTGCCGTCGGCGTCGCAGGCGGTGCCCGCGGCGACCGGCGTGAAGACGCACGCGCCGCTCACGGCATTGCAGGAGTCCGTCGTGCAAACCTGATTGTCATTGCAGACCTTCATCGCGCCGGTGACGCAACCGCCGTCCGCGCAGGTGTCGTTCTGCGTGCAGGCGTTGCCGTCGGCGTCGCAGGCGGCGCTGTTGTTGCTGTGCTGGCAGCCGGCGCTTGAGTCGCAAGTGTCGTTGGTGCAGACGTTCTTGTCGTCGCAAGGCAGCGCGGCGCCCGGCTTGCAGCTGCCGTTCAGGCACGCATCGTTGGTCGTGCACACCGAGCCGTCGCTGCACGCCAGGCCGTCGGCGCCGGCCGTGTCGAAGTGGCACAGGCCGCTGAGCGGCGAGCAGCTGTCGATCGTGCACAACACGCCGTCATTGCAGACCTTCATCGTCCCGGCGAAGCACGTCTTGCCGCTGCAGTAGTCGTTCTCGGTGCAGGCGTTGCCGTCCGCGTCGCACGGCGCGGTGTTGGCGCCGTGGGTGCAGCCGATCAGCGGCGAGCAGCCGTCGTTCGTGCACACGTTCGCGTCATCGCACGGCAAAGCCGAGCCCGGCGTGCACACGCCGCCCAGGCACGCATCGTTGGTCGTGCACACCGAACCGTCGCTGCACGCCTTGCCGTTGGCGCCCACCGCGTCGTAGCTGCACGCGCCCGTCGCGGCGATGCAGGAGTCCGCCGTGCACAACACGCCGTCATCGCAGATCTTCATCGGCCCGGCGACGCACACCTTGGCCTCGCAAGCGTCGTTCTGCGTGCACGCGTTGTCGTCGGCGTTGCACGGGCCATCATTGGCCGTGTGGCTGCAGCCGGTCAGCGCCGAGCAGGCATCGTCGGTGCACGTGTTGGCGTCGTCGCAGTTCAGCGTGGCTCCCGGCTTGCACGCACCGGCGTCGCAAGCGTCGCCCTTGGTGCATACGCTGCCGTCGGCGTCGCACGGCTTGCCCTTGGTGATGTCGCCGTCGTGGACGCACTGCCCGCCCACCGCATCGCAACTGTCCGCCGTGCAAGGGTTGCTGTCGTCGCACTGCTTCTGCGGTCCGGCGACGCAGTTCTTGGCGGTGCAGGTATCGTTCTGCGTGCAGGCGTTGCCGTCCGCGTCGCAGGGCGCGGCATTGGCGGTGTAGACGCAGCTGCCGCCGACGCAAGCGTCGTCCGTGCAGACGTTGCCGTCGTTGCACAGCAACGCGAATCCCGCCGTGCACACGCCGCCCTGGCAGGCATCGCCCACCGTGCACGGATTGCCGTCCGCGTCGCAAGGCTTGGTGTCAGGAGCGGAAATCGCGCCGCACTTGCCCGTCGTCGTGTCGCACTGCGTGTGGCTGCAGGTCGTGTCGGTGTCCGTGCTGCACGTCACCACGGTGGCCGGGTTCGTCTTGCAGGCGTAGGGCAGGCTGCTCTTGTCGCAGAACAGCGTGCCATTGCACAGGTTGTTGTCGTCGAACGCCGCGCAGTCCGCATCCTTGCCGCACTGGCACGTGTTGGCGCCCGGCACGCACGCCTTGTTGTCGCAGGCATCGCCGACCGTGCACGCGTTGCCGTCGTCGCACGCGGCGGAGTTGGCGATGTGCGTGCAACCCAGCACCGTGTCGCAGACAT
This sequence comes from uncultured Myxococcales bacterium, assembly GCA_903917305.1. Classification (GTDB taxonomy): domain Bacteria; phylum Myxococcota_A; class UBA9042; order UBA9042; family UBA9042; genus CAIXAA01. Next base: position 9,295 of record CAIXAA010000746.1, read on the forward strand.
CGGCGGTGCACACCTGGCCGTCGTCGCATGCCAGCGCGACGTCGACCGCCTTGCCGGCGCAAGCGTTGTCCTTGCAGACGTCGCCCTGCGTGCACGCGTTGCCGTCGTCGCACGGCAGCGTCGAGGCGCTGTGCTGGCAACCCAGCTTGGCGTCGCAGGTATCGAGCGTGCAGCCATTGCCGTCGTCGCAGGCCACGAGGCCGCCGCTGCAGCTGCCGCCCTTGCACGCGTCGCCCACGGTGCAGGCGCTGCCGTCATCGCACGGCAGGTTGTCGGCCTTGGGGCTGGTCACGCAGCTGCCGCTGCTGGGGTCGCAAGCCGCCGAGGCGCAAGAGGAACCGGCGCCGCAGTCCTTCGCGCTGCCCTTGCACGCGCCGGCCTGGCAGACATCGCCGGTCGTGCAGGCGTCGCCGTCGCTGCAACCGACGCCGTCGTCATTGGTCTGCGTGCAGCCCTTGGCCGGGTCGCACACGTCGAGCGTGCACGGGTTGCCGTCGTCGCAGGTCTTGAAGGCGCCGGGCTTGCACACGCCGTCCTGGCAGGAATCGCCGACCGTGCAGGCGTTGTTGTCGGCGTTGCAGGCGCCGGGTGTCGGCGCGTGGCTGCAGGCCTTGCCGTCGCAGACATCGAGCGTGCAGGCGTTGTTGTCCTCGCAGGAGCCCTCGTCGGTCTGTCCGTTGCAGTCGTCGTCCAGGCCGTTGCAGGTCTCGGCCATCGGCGTGGCGCTGCAGGCGGACAGGCCCGCGGGTCCGCAGGAGCGCACGCCCTTGCACGTACCAATCACCTTGCCATCCAGGTCCTTGCTGAGCACGGAGCACGCCGTGACCAGCTGTGCCGCCTCGGCCGCAGCGGAGCACGTGCATTCGCCTGTCGCCGGCTGGCATTGCTGGACGCTCTTGCCTTCCGCGCTGGTGACCGCCAGGCAGCTGTGGCCGGAGGGGCAGTCGCCGTCGCTGCTGCACGCCGCGCCGCAGAAGCGGCCCGCCGCGCCCTGGTCGACGCACGCCGCGCCCGCCACACCCAAGGTCGCGCAATCGCTTGTCGTTGCGCAGGGGTTGCACAGCGCGCCCCAGCGCGGCAGGCAGATGGTGCTGATGTCGCCGCCCGCGGCCGTCACCGCGGAGCACTTGTAGCCGGACGGGCACACGTCGCTGCAGGTCTGCGCGCACTGCGTGCCGCCCGGCGTGGCGATGCACATCGTGGAGTCGCACTCCGCGTTTTCCTTGCACGGGCAACCCGCGGCGCCGGTGCAGGTCTCCGTGACGTCGCCCCCGACGTTCACGCCGTCGGTGTCGGGGGCGGACTCGGCGTCTTCGCTGTCGGCGAGCGACGGCAGGACGTCGAGGGCTGCGTCCACCTTGGCATCTGCGTCCGGATCGCGCCCGAAGTGCAGGTCGATGGAGGAGGAATCTGTCGCAATGTCGCTGACGAAGCCCGCCGCACCCGTGGCTGCCGTGCTGCCGCATCCGGCGGCGAGGAGCCATGCTGCCACCACGAGGAGGGCCTGGAATCGGGTGCGGAGCTGAAAGACCATGAAATCCCGGTGGGCCGTGGCACGGCGAAGGTCGAAGCAGCGTAGCAAATTCGCGTACTGCTCGCCACCGCAGATGCCCTTTCCGGGTCAGCCGCCGAGCATCATCTCCGTGTCGTAGAGCCGCACGGTGCGCCGCACTTCCCCCCAAGCCCCCGACACGGAGTCGCGGACCTGCATGCGCAATTCGAGCCACTGCCCGCAATACGCTGAGGATTCATTGCCCCAGATGGGGAACACGACCTGGATGCCGGGCATGGCGGCGCTGGCGTTGGTGTAGCTGCCCGGCAAGGCCGCGTCGGGCGTGGCGTACACGATCGCCGTGTTGCCGGTGCCGGCCAGGGCGCAGGCGACGAACGACGTGGCCCGCGTCTGCATCTTGACCTTCGGGTCCTTGGCGCCGGCGAGCGCGACGCGGAATGCCGCCCAGACGTGCACGCCACCTTGCGGACCGTGGGTGATGGGCACCCAGTCGCCGTCGGCATAGGGCTTGAATGCGCCCGTGGTGTCGTCGCCGACGCCGAGCTCGACCACCAGCTTGGCCGGCGGAATCGGCTCCGTGCCGAAGAAGGCGGTCGGCGGGTCCGGCGGGCAAGGGCAGTCCTTGGGCGACGGCACGTCCATGACGAACGCATCCGCCGCGGGCGGGCCGACAAAGCAGTAGCCCGGCGTCGTGTCGCCCGCGTCGCTGGGGTATTTGTCGGCGTCGATGGACGGGCAGCTCCACGCCTCCGGCGGGCCGGCGTCGGCGATGGCGGCGTCGGTCACGTCCAGCAGGGGAACGTCCGCCGCATCAGGCGCCTCGACATCGACGGCGGGCGCAGCGTCTGGCGTGGCGGCATCCGCGACATCGACGACGTCGGCCGGCGCCACCGCGGTGTCCGCCTGCGCGAGGTCGGCGGCGGGCGCCACGTCCTTGGCGGCATCGGGCAGCGCGTCCGGGGCGGCAACGGCGTCCACGGCATCGGCCGAATCCGCGGTCTTCTTGGCAGAAGCACTGCCGCAGCCGACCGCGAGGAGCAGCAAGGCGGCAGCAACAAAGGCGAGGTGCGCACGGTCCATGGCGGCACCGTAGCAGACTCGCGCGTCCAGAAGAAGGCGGACGCTCAGGCAGCCGGGAAGGTCAGGCCGCCGCCGTCCAACTGCGCCGGCACGCCGTGCGGCCATGGATCGTTGCGGGCGCCGTGACCGAAAGGCAGGTCGGCCAGCACCGGAATGCCCAGCGGCTCCAGCACTTCGCGCAGCATGTCTTGCGTGGTGTGATCGAGCCCGGGCGCCTCGCAGTCCGTGAACTCGCCCAGGCCGATGCCGACCACGCCGGAAAAGCAACCACTGTCGCGCAGTTGGCACAGCAGGCGCTCGATGCGGTAGGGCGCCTCGCCGACATCCTCCAGCAGCAGGATCGCCCCCTGCGCCCGCAGCTGCCACGGCGTGCCGCACAGCGTCGCCAGCACCGTCAGGTTGCCGCCAAGCACGCGACCTTGCGCGGAAATTTCGGGCCCGCACAGGAGCCGTCCGGGCAGCGGGTTCGCCGCGCCGGTCGCCAGCAGGCGGCGCAGCTGCTCGCGGCTCCGCGCGCCGACCGTGCCCGAGAGCAGCGGCTCGCGATCCAGCGGCGTCATGCCTTGCAGCACCGGCGCGTGAATGCTTGGAATACCATGCTGTTCCAGCGCCACCAGCAGGGCCGTCGCGTCGGAGAAGCCCAGCACCGGGCGCCCATCCAGGCGCTGCCACGGCAGCCCGGCGAGCGTCTGCGCCGTGCCGTAGCCACCGCGCGCAAACCACACCGCATCGATGTCCGGCGCCGTCAAAGCCCAAGCAAGATCCTCGGTTCGCTGCGCCACCGTTCCGGCGTGGTAGAGGTGCCGGGCGCGCAGGTGCGGCGCTTCCACCGGCTCGCAGCCCAGCGCGCGCACGAAGTCGAGCCCGGCCTCCAGGCGCAGGGCGCTCGTGGCACCGCCCGGGGCGACGATGGCGATGCGCGCGCCAGGCAGCAGCTTCATGGCAAGATCCAGCAATGAGGTCGAGTTGCAGCGCACCGGCGTTCGCGGGCGGCGCGGTCATTGAACCCCGAGCGGCTGGCGCGCGCAAAGAAATGCTATGGGCAGCCACCCACCTCGGTGTCGAGCAGCTTGTTGCGCCCCGTCACGTAGACCTTGAGGCTGTAGATGTCGGCGTCGATCTGCGCCGGCGTGGCGACGCCCTTGGGGTCCAAGTACAAGTCGTTCTTGAGGATGTTCTTGAACCCATCGATCATCGGGTTGACGGTCGCCGTCGCGAAGCCGCCGCAGTGCAGCTTGTGCAGCAGGGCGGTCAGCTTGGCTTTCAGCGCCGGCGTGGCGACGGCGCGCTTGTAGAACGGGTCGTCGTAGCCGGTGCACCACGCGGTGGGAGGGCCCCACGGCGCCCACAGGTCGTACCACGCGCCCCAGTTGCCGAAGGTCAAGTCGCAGCCGCTGTTGATGAACATGATCCGGTTCGTGTCGGTGCGGACATACGCCTCGAAGTTGTTGCCGGAGGACGCCAGGCTGTCGATGTTCGAGAGCAGGGCGTCGATCGCGTAGAAGGTCAGGAATTCATCGATATCGACGAGGCCGGCGACCTTGTCGGCCCACTTGGCGGAGGTGTCGGCGACGGCAGTGGCCAGGGCGATGAGGCTGGACAGGGTGCCGGCGCTGATCTCGTAGGCGGTGCCCAAGGTGCTGCAGTCGCCGTTCGGGCAGTTCAGGCCGACGCAGCCGAGCGAGGGCTTGAAGTTCGAGCCGTCCTTGTTGCCGAACCACGTCTTGAACAGGTTGCCGTCGATTTGCTCCTCCACGAGGTACAGGCCGTACGCCTCGCCGTTGACCTTGAGGCGCGCCCAGCTCGTGCGCGGCGCGACACCGCCGGCGTTGCGGGCCAGGGCGTACGTCAGCGGCTCGCGCAGGAACGTCGGGTCCTGGCCCGAAGCCTTGAGCCGCACGTTGTCCAGCTTGTCCGGCCCGTGCAGCAGCCCATTGAACGCATTGAACTTGATGCGGATGTTCGGCTTGGCCGGGTTCACCAGCATGCTGCCGTAGCCGAACTTGCGCACGCCGACGTCGGCGAACGCCTTGCCGTCGATGGTCACGGTGGCGTGGTAGAACGCCGTGGAAGTGCTGGCGGCCTTGACGTCCGCCAGGTACGCCTGCCAGTCGCCGGGCGTCAACGCGAGGTCGATGGCGTGGTAGCCGACCGGGTCGAAGAACACGCTCGCCGGGCCGAAGCTGCTCGGGATGGTGAACGGCCACGGCGCGTGGATCCCGCCCGGGCACGTCGCCGCCTGGTAGGTGCACACGCCCGCGGCGCAGACGCCGGCCGACGCGCAGCCGGCGGGCGCGGGGCAGCTCTTGCCCTCCTGCGGCGCCGGATCCGTCACGCAAGCGCCGGCCTTGCACGCGTCGACCGTGCAGGGGTTGCCGTCATCGCACACCTTCTTGGGGCCGGCGAGGCACGCCCCGCCGCCGCACGCGTCGGGGCCGGTGCAGCCGTCGCCGTCGTCGCACGGCAGGTTGTTGGCGCTGTGCGTGCAGCCCGTCGTGGCATCGCAAGCGTCCGTGGTGCAAGGGTTTCCGTCATCGCACGCCAGCGCCGGGCCCGGCTGGCAGATGCCGCCGCCGCACGCGTCGCCCACCGTGCACACGCTGCCGTCGGCGTCGCAGGCGACGGTGTTGGCCGCGTGCGAGCATCCCTTCTGCGGCGTGCAGGCGTCGTCCGTGCACGGGTTGGCGTCGTCGCAGGAGATGGTCGCGCCGAGCCCGCAAGTCCCCGCGGCGCAGACCTCGCCGGTCGTGCACGCGTTGCCGTCGCTGCACGCCTCGCCGCTGTTTTGCGGTGTTGCCTTGCACAGGCCAGTCGCCGGCTGGCAGATCGCCTTGGCGCACAAGGTGTCGGCGTCCGTGGCGCACACGACGGGCGTGCCCGGCTTGACGAAGCAGTGCGGCGAGCCGCCAATCTGCCCGCACACGAACTGGCCGAGGCACAAGTTGCCGTTGTTCTTGCCGGCGCAGTCGGCGTCGCTCGCGCATTCGCAAGTAAAGATGCCGGGTTGGCAGACACCGCTCGCGCAGTGGTCGCCGGATGTGCAGCCGCTGCCATCCTCGCACGGCCCGGCGACCGGCTTGGCGGAGCACGCGCCGGTCTTGGGGTCGCAAGCGTCCGCCGTGCAAGGATTGCCGTCGTCGCAGACCTTGGCCTTGCCAGCCACGCACACGCCGCCCGCGCACTGATCCCCGACGGTGCACGCGCTGCCATCGGCGTCGCACGCTCCCGGGATCGGCACGTATTGGCAGCCTTTCTTGGCGTCGCAGTTGTTGGCCGTGCAGCTGTTGCCGTCCTCGCAGGCCAGCTTGGCGCCGGCCACGCAGACGCCCGCCGTGCAGGAATCGCCAGTGGTGCATAGGCTGCCGTCGGCATCGCAGGGCGTGCCGGTGGCGGCGAGGATCGCCTTGCAGGCGCCGGTGTTGGGGTCGCAGGTGTGCGTGAGGCACGGCGTGTCCTGGGTGGTGTCGCAGACGACCGCGGTGCCAGGCAGGCTGGTGCACGCATACGGCACCGAGCTGTTGTCGCAAACCGGCTTGCCCTTGCACAGATCCACGCCGGGCGCGGCGGCGCAGTCGGCGTCCGCGTGGCAGCCGCAGATGTCGGCGCCGATCTGGCATTTGCCGGCCACGCACGCGTCGCCGGGCGTGCACGGGTTGCCGTCGTCGCACAGGGGCGTCGCGCCGTCCTCGTCGGTCTTGCCATCGCAGTCGTTGTCGGCGCCGTCGCAGACTTCGATCTGCGGCAGCTTGGCGTCACAACTGCCGCTGCCGTCCGCGCCGCAGCGGAAGGTGCCCGGGCAGGTGCCGATCGCCGAACCCGCGCCGTCATAGGCGGCGGCAAAGCAGGGCGTCGTCCAGCCTTGGGCCGTGGCGAGCGCGGAGCAGCCGCAGCGGTCGTCCTGCGGAATGCAGCGTTTGCCCGCCTTGCCGTCGAGCCCGGAGGCGCTGTCGCAGTAGAAGCCCGTCGGGCATTCGCCGCTGCCTTCGCACGACAGTGTGCAGAAAAAGCCGGCAGATCCAGCGGGTTTTCCGATCGCGGTGCACGCCGCGCCAGCGCCCAGGCCCGTGCAGTCGTCCGGCAGCGTGCAGGGATCGCACGCGCCGCGGCCGTTCGCTGCCGTGGTCACGTCCGCCCGGTCCCCAGCGTCGGCGTCCGTGGCGCCCGGCTGGGTGGTCTCGGGCTTGGCGGCGATGTCGCCAGAAGCTCCTGAGATCTCGTCGTTGATTCGGACGGTGCCGCGCGCCATGCCAGCGCCCGCCCCCGGGCTGCACGCGCAGGCGCCGGCCAGTGCGAGGCCCAGCCAGCCGCCGCACAGGCAAAGACGGCGCAGTTCGGCGCGATGGACGCGTCCTGTCATGGCTGCTCCTCGCCCCGACGGGCTGAACGCCGACAAACGTGGGTGGACTCGATACGGTCACGGTAGCGATTCGCGCCACGCTTGGGCAAGGGGCCGCACGCCGATGCGTGGCCTCAGCGCAGGTTGCTGCGTTGCATCCGGCGTCGGACACATGACGGACCCGACGAATTGCGCTATCGTTGGTTCTCTGCAGAGACGATGTAAGGGATTTCTTGGAGTATCCACAGGGGGATGCGAGATGGCGGATGCACGAACCTTGCCGACTGATGGCGCTCCGCTCTGCGCGGATGCGACGCTCGAGGCCATCGGCATCGGCACGTTCACCATCGACCACGTGACCGGCACGGTCACCACCTGCAGCCTCGCGTTCGCACGCATGTTCGGCTTCGAGACCGCCGAGGCCATGCGCGGCGTCGTGGTGGCGCAGCACTACGCCGACCCCAAGGAGCGCGAGGAAGCCGCCGCGCGCATCTACGGCCATCCCGACTTGAAGCGCGACGGCTTCATCCGCTTCGAGGCGCAGCGCACCCGCAAGGACGGCACGCCGATCGACGTGCTGTTCTCGCTGGTGCCGACGTTCGGCGCGGACCGGCAGGTCGTCTGCGTCTCCGGTCTGGCGGAGCTGCTCAGCCAGCGCCGCAAGGCCGACAAGGCCTTTCGTGCCAGCGAGGAGCGCTTTCGGGCGCTGTTCGAGACCAGCGCCGTCGGCATGGCGCTGGCGACGCCGCAGGGCCTGATCGTCCGTGCCAATGCGGCGTTCTGCGCGTTCCTCGACCGCGCGGAGCAGGACACGGTCGGCCGCCCGCTGCTGGACTTCGTGCATCCCGGCGACGCTGCGGACGCTGCCCGGCAACTCGCGCTGCCTGCCGACGGCAGCTCGCCACCGCTGGTCGGCGCGCAATGGCGCTTCGCCCGGGCGGATTTGGAGCCGGTGTGGGCCAGCGTGAGCAGCTCCTGGCTCGTGCAGGACGACGTGCCGCACAGCCGCGTCGTCATCGTGCAGGACGTCACCCAGCAGAAGAACATGGAGATGCTGATCCAGCGCGTCGAGAAGCTGGAGGCCGTCGGTGTGCTGGCAGGTGGAATTGCCCACGATTTCAATAATTTGCTGACCGGCATCCTCGGCTCGGTGTCCCTGGCGCTGACCGACCCGACCCTGACCGATCGCACGCGGTCGTCGCTGGATCTGGCCGAGGGCTCGGCCCTGCGCGCGCGCGAGCTGACGCAGCAGCTGATCACGTTTGCCAAGGGCGGCAGCCCGGTGAAGAAGGCCGTGTCGATCGTGCAGCTCGCCGAGCAGACCGCCGCGTTCTGCCTGAGCGGCGCGCGTTGCGGCATCACGTTCACGGTGGCCAAGAACCTGCGCGGCGTCGAGGCGGATGCCGGCCAACTCGGGCAGATGTTCCAGAACCTGCTGATGAACGCCGCCGAGGCGATGCCGCACGGCGGCGACATCCGCGTGCGTTTCGCCAATGCCGACATCACGCGCGCCGACCACCCGGTGCTGCGCCCGGGACCCTACGTCCGCATCGAGATCGAAGACACCGGCGCGGGCATCGCCGAGAGCCACCTGGCGCGCATCTTCGACCCCTACTTCTCCACCAAGGAGCGCGGCAGCGGCCTCGGGCTGGCGACCGTCCTGTCCGTGGCGCAGCGCCACGGCGGCCACGTCGAAGTCCGCTCGCATCTCGGAGAGGGCACGGTGTTCTCCGTGTTCTTGCCGGCCAGCGACGAGATCGCCGCGGTGCCGGTCCGCGCGGCGCGCGAGGCGGTGGTGGCGCACACTCCCGGCAGCCGCGTGCTGGTCATGGACGACGAACCGTCCGTGCGCGAAGTCGCCAAGGCGGCTTTGGAGCACGCCGGCCACACCTGCACTGCGACTGGCGACGGCCAGGCCGCCATCGCCGAGTACGA
>CAIXAA010000747.1 GCA_903917305.1 uncultured Myxococcales bacterium
CGGGCTGTGGTGCACGCCCGGCATGAGCGGCCCCAGGCCGCGCGACCAGGTCGAGCCCATGAGCGACAGCGCGCCGACCGTCTTGCCGTGGAAGGCGCCCCAGAAGGCCATGAAATCTTGACGCCCTGTGTGGGCGCGGGCGAGGCGCAGCGCACTCTCCACCGCTTCGGCGCCACCGGAGTAGACCTGCGTGCGGTGCACACCGGGCGCGGGCGGATTGGCGGCGATTCGTTCGAGCAAATCGACCCTTGCCTCGCTCGTGTACGAGCCCATCGCCGCACGCCCTGCCTGCGCCTGCACCGCCTGCACCCAGCGCGGGTGGCTGTGGCCGATGGCGCACACGCCGATGCCGCCGACGAAATCGAGCAGCGTGTTGCCGTCCACGTCGGTGATCGCCGTGTTCTCGGCGTGATCCACGACCACGCCCGCCTGCAGCGCGTACGCCTGCGCGCCTGGGGCGAGGTGGGCGTCCTCCCGCTGACGCAGGAGCTGGCTGCGCGGCCCGGGAATCGAGGTGCGCAAAACAACTTGCTGGTTCTTGGGTTGGCTGGGATTGACGGGCGTCGTCGGGTTCGGAGCGCTCACGATGTCCTCTCTGCGGCAAACACGAAGTGCCGGTGCATGGGGTAGTTCCACAGCAGGCTGACGGCAATGGCGACAAGGGTTCTAGCCAACAGGTACCCCACGCCGAGCCGGACGGCAAGCAGCCACTCGCCGCCGGCATTCAGGCCAAGACTTGCTGCGGAAACAAGGAGATAGCGCGCAGCCTGGCTGGAAGGGGCGCCTGCGCCCACGCGAAAGATCCAACGGCGGCCGAGGTAGAAATTCGTGACGGCGCCGCACCCCGCGCCGACGACGGTGCCGAGGACGGGGGAGGCATGGGCGCCGCTGACGAGGGCGGCCATGACGCTGAAATCCACCGCGGTCGTGGCCAGCGCACCGACCTGATGGCGCAGGAGCTGCAGGGGACGCAGCGCGCGACTGCCCGGCGTCACGCGTCGCTCCCCTTGCGCATCACGGCGCGCATCAACGCCGCCGAACGGGTGAACGTGCTGCTGTTGCCCAGGGTTGCCACGAGCAGCAGCGCGACCAGCAGCGGCCAGTCCGCGGGCACACCCAGGCGCTGCCACAGGTCCGCGTGCGGTTGGGCAAAGGACGTGAAGGCCGCGCCCAGGGTGAGCACGACCGTCCGCTCCACGCGCCGCATCGCACCGCCCGGGATGGTGGCCTGCATCGCCTCGGCTTTGGCCGAGGTGTAGCTGACCATCGTGGCGCCGACCAGCGCCGCCATGGTGAGGAGCAGCCGCAGCCCATCCTGGCGGTACCAGAAGGCGACGCCGATGAACCAAAAGAATTCCACGTACCTGTCCATCGCGGCGTCGATCACTTCGCCCGCCAAGGAGCCGGTGCCGCCCAGCCGCGCCACCAGGCCGTCGAGGGCGTCGGCGGCGAAGGAGAGGAACCCAATGAACGCGCCAAGGCCGGGCCGACTTTGGGAAAATGCTGCGCCAGCCGCCAGGCCGAGGACGCCGGACGCCCAGGTGATGCCATTGGGCGTGACGTGGCAAGCGAGCAGGCCACGGCCGATGGGCTGGAAGGCCCAATAGAACATGGCTTTCGCGCGCTTGCCGATGAGCGCGGTGCTGCCCAGGCGGTCGGTGCGCTCGAAGCTGGGCGCCTTGCCCGCCAGTTGCATGGGCAGCCAGATGACGATCAGCAGCGCCGCCGGAACCATGCCCAGCAGCGGGTAGCCCCAATCCGGCATCACGGCCTCCCGCTGGCGGCCGGCTGGCTGAGCGCCACGACCGGCGCCGACAGGTCGCGCGCGACACTCGCCGATCGCGCAGATTCGTAGGAATTTTCAATCAGATGCACGCACATCCAGGCCTGGCGCAGCTCCGCCGAGACCGGCTGGTCCGCGGCGATCGTCGCCTGGAAGCGGTCAAACAAGGAGCCGAACCAGCCGACATGGCTGGCATCCATCCAATCGGAAGGACAAGCGATCTTCTCGTAGCTCCACGTCACCGCGCCGTTGCCGCCAGCGAGCGGCTCGCCCTTGACGCACAGCTCGACCTCGTCGTCCTGCACCGTGATCGCGCCGTGTTCGCCGTGCAGCGTGTAGTACACGCGGCGCACGCCAGCGGTCCACGTCAGCTGCGCCATCGCCAACTTGCCGTCTGGAAAGCGCAACGTGCAGGAGTACGCGTCCTCGGTGTCCCAGTCGCCTTGCGCGGTCATGTGCGCGGTGACGCCCGTGGGCAGATCGCCGAGCCAGTCGAACGCCAGGTAGAACGTGTGGCTGCCGTGATCCATCGCGATGCCGCCGCCGGAATAGCGGAATTCGCGGCGCCAATCCGCGAGCCAGTCGGCGATGCCCTTGGCGTGCGTGTTGCGGAACGTCTGCAGCGTGACAAGGTGGACCTTGCCGATCCGGTTGTCGTCCAGGAGCTTGCGCACGGCACGCACGACCGGCGCGTGCTTGTAGGTGTGACAGGGCAGCAGCACGCGGTGGTTGCGCTCCGCCGCTTGCAGCATCGCGGTCGCCTGCGCCGTCGAGGTCGCCAGCGGCTTCTCGCAGAGCACGTGAAGGCCGCGATCCAGCGCCGCAATCGCGTATTCGGCGTGCCAGCACGGCGGCGTGCAGATGTCGACGAAGTCGAGCTCCGTCTCGGCGGCGAGCAAGCTGGCCATGTCGGCGTAGCAGCGCGCGTGCGGAAAATCGCGGGCGGCCTGATCGCGGCAAGCTGGCGTGGGATCGGCAACAGCCAGAATCGTCACATCTTTCGCGGCCTGGTAGTGTGGCACGTGGCCGTGGCGGGCAATCCAACCGTAGCCGATGAGCGCACCGCGAAGGGGGGGAGTCGACATGACGGCGTAACCTCTCGAAACATATGGTAGATTATGGCACACCAACGTCCGAACTGGGGATCGGCGCGAGCGCGACCCTGCGCCGCCTGGACTGCTCCCGGCCGTCGCGCCACGCCAGCAGGGCCGGCGTGAGCAGCAAGGCTGCCGTCAGACAGGCCATTTCGCCGATGACGGCGCTGGTGCCGAACGACTGCACGCCGCGGTTGTCCGCGGTGGCGAGCGTGGCATAACCGAGGATGGTCGTGGCGGAACAGAGCGTTACGGCGCCGCCCACCGAGTCCAGCGCCTGCCGGGCGTCGCCCAGCTGCCGGTAGCGTTGCACGTAATTGACGGCGTAGTCGATGCCGATGCCGAACGTGATGGGCATGACGGCAAAGTTGACGAAGTTCAGCTTGATGCCGAGCCAGCCGAGGCTGCCGAACATCCACAGGACGCCGATGGCGAGCGAGCCCAGCACCCAGGCGGAAGCGCTCCAGGAGCGCAGCACGAGCAACGTGACGAGGGCGACGGCCAGGAGGCTCAGCAACGTGGCGCCGCGGCCGTCGACCGTGATCGCGCGGTTGATGTCGGAGGTCAGGACCAGCATCCCGGCGATGCGGGCTTTGGGCACGGCGCGGCCGACCGTGTCGCGCAGCAGCTGGGCGTAGGTCGTCTGCGCGGCGCTGTGGGCGGCATCCGCGTCGAGCGTCGGGTAGACGAGCGCGATGCAGCCAATGCAATCGCCTGTTTTCTCTTGGAAAGGCGCGCCCCACCGCGGCGGCAGGTCTTCGACGGACACCGGCGTCAGCCGCGTCTGCCGCGCCAGATCGCGCACGGTGTCGCGCAGATCCGTGCGCACCTGCTTGAGCATCTTGGCGTCGACCTCGCCCAGCGCGCCACCCGCAGGCTTCAACTGCTCGAGGATGGTCTGGAGCGCCGCCAGCCGCTGCGGCTGGTCGACAGGCATGAAATCGCTCAGGGTTCGCACCGCGTCGATGCTGCTGTCGGGCCCTTGCCGCGCCTTGACCTGCCGCAGGGCGCGCGCCGCCGTCTCGGCCTGCGCCGGCGAATCCGCCAGCACGACGGTCGGCGTCTGGTAGCTGCGCATGACGGCGTCCACGGAGTGGCCCCAGTACGCCTCGCCGTCGATCTGGCCCTGGCGACTACCCAAGTTCTTGAGATCCTGCTCGATCGGCTCGCGCGCGAACCGCGCCGTGCCGGCCACGGCCAGCCCCGTCAGCACCAGCGCCAGCGCCAGGGCCGGCAGCGGATGGCTGGTCAGCAACTGCGAGACCTTGCGCGTCGCAGCAAACGGCCGCGACAGCTTGTTGTAGGTCGGCGGGCGCCAGCGCTCGATCAGGCAGGTGAGCGCCGGCAGCCAGGCGTAGGTGGTCAGCCAGCACAGCAACATGCCGACGAGGCCCATGAAGCCGAACTGGTTGAAACCGCGGAATTGCACGGTGCCGAGCGCGCCGTAGCTCAGCGCCGCCGCGCCGCTGGCCGTCAGCGTGCCCAGCCAGGTGCCGGCCAGCGCTTCGCCCCAGGCCTGCACGGCGTCGTTGCCGCCGCGCCGCTCCTGGTCGTAGCGGCTGAGCAGGATGATGCCGGCGTTGATGCCGTTGCCGATGATGATGCTGCCGAGAAACGCCGTGTTCGGATTGAGGTAGTCGATGACCAGCCGCGACACGGCAAAGGTGGCCGTCGTGCCGATCAGCAGGGGACCGATCAGCTGCGGCAAGCTGCGCAAGTGCCCGAAGTAGAGCAGCAGGACGAGCGACACGCTGACCAGGACCAGCACGGTCGAGGTCTTCAGATCGTCGATGAGGTGCTGCTGCGCCTCGATCATGCCGCGCACTTCGCCGCTGTAGCCGACGCGGACGGCGGGAAACCGGCTCGCCAGGCCGCGCGCCGCGCTGTCGACCGCGCGGTACAGCGTCTGCGCCGACGTGAGGTCGACAGTCACGTCCGCAGGTTTCACGTTCATGATCAGGGTCTTGCCATCTTCGCTGGCGAAGTAGCCGCTGGGGAAGCGGTTGGCGCTCTTGGCCTTCTGCTCCAGCCGCTGGACCGCCGCGTCGAAGCCGTCGTCCTTGGCCGGCGCAGCGGCGGCTGGCTGCGCCGGCTCGGCGTCGATGTCGATATGGAACGGATTGGCCTTGTTGCGCGCCTCCGCCCGGCGCCGCTGCAGCCCATCGGCGATCGTTTGCAGATCAGCGGTCTCTGCGTACAGCGCGCCATGGGCCTTGGCGAAGGCCGTCTCGTCGTGCAGGTCGGCATCGACGCGGGAGACCAACGAGAGCGGCAACTTGCGGACTTGCTCCGCCAGGGCGTCGATGAACTGCTCGCCCTGGCGCGGATCCTTGGCCTGCACCACCACGGTGAGCGAGGCGAGGCCCGGCACGCGCCGCTCCAGCTCGGTCAGCGCCACCGCCGCCGGAGCACCTTGGGGAAGCAGTTCGCGCAGGTCGGTGTGCAGGTGGCTGTACAGGGCGATGGACCCGTGCAGCGATGCCAGAAGCACCAG
>CAIXAA010000748.1 GCA_903917305.1 uncultured Myxococcales bacterium
GCTGCGCACTTCGTACGACAGGATCCGCGCCACCTCGTCCGTCATGATGGACTCGAGGCGATCGGCACGCGTGAAGGTCGGTTGTCGTCGCATGTCAGAAAACCAGCGCGAAGCACGAAATGGCGGGCCGCAAGGCCCGGAACGACAAAGCGGAAACAACACAGCGCGAAGCGCGATATGGCGGGCCGCAAGGCCCGGAAACTCAAAGCCGGCGCCGTTATAGGCGCCGCGTGCTTACACTGCGGCGTCGCGGTGCGGCCGCGCCGGCACCGTCGTCAGCTTGCGCGCCGTCTTCTTGAACTCGTAGCACTCCAGGCGATCGTCGATGTTGATCTTGGCGAAGCCCTGCAGGCCGATGCCGCACTCGTAGCCGAGCGTGACTTCCTTGACGTCGTCCTTGAAGCGCTTGAGCGTCGCGATGTCGCCTTCCCAGATGAGGTCCTTGCCGCGGAACAGCCGCATCTTGGCGCCGCGCTGGATGACGCCGTCGCTGACCATGCAGCCAGCGATCGTGCCGAGCTTGGGCACGCTGAACGTCTGGCGCACTTCGGCGTGGCCGAGGATGACCTCTTCGATGATCGGCGTGAGCATGCCTTCCAGGAGCGCCGTCACGTCGTCGATCGCGTCGTAGATCACCGAGTACTGCTTGATCTTCACGGCCAGATCGTCGGCCAGGCGCTTGCCCTTGGCCTCCGGCTTGACGTTGAAGGCGATGATGACGGCCTTGGAGGCCGACGCCAGGTGGATGTCGCTCTCCGTCACGCCGCCGACCGCCGAGTGCAGCACGCGGACCTTGACCTCTTCGTGCTCGATCTTGGCCAGCGCGCTCTTGAGCGCCTCCGCCGAACCGTGCACGTCCGCCTTGATGATGAGGTTGAGATCCTTGGTCTCTCCCGTCGCCATCGTCTCGAACAGCTGGTCGAGCGTGCGCTTGGAGGTCTTGAGCAGCTCCTTCTCGCGCTGCTTCTCCGTGCGGTGCTCGACGATCGCCTTGGCCTTCTTCTCGTTCTCCACGACGTAGAACTCGTCACCGGCGGAGCTGACCGTCTCGAAGCCGATGACTTCGACGGGCGTTGCCGGCCCGGCCTCGTCCAGCGTGCGGCCGAGATCGTCCAACATCGCGCGAACACGGCCGTATTGCGAACCCGAGACCACGTACTGGCCGCGCTTCAAGGTGCCTTGCTGCACCAGGAGCGTCGCCACCGGACCGCGGCCCTTCTCCAGGCGCGACTCGATGACCAGACCGCGCGCATCGCAGTCCGCGCGCGCCTTGAGATCCATGATCTCCGACTGCAACGCCAGCATTTCCAGCAGCTTGTCGATGCCCTTGCCGGTCTTGGCCGACACTTCGCAGAAGGTCGTGTCGCCGCCCCAGTCTTCGGATTGCACGCCGTGATCCGCGAGCTCGCGGCGCACCTTGTCCAAGTCCGCACCCGGCTTGTCGATCTTGTTGACTGCCACGATGATCGGCACGTTGGCCGCCTTGGCGTGGTTGATCGCTTCGATCGTCTGCGGCATCACGCCGTCATCCGCCGCAACGACCAGCACGATGACGTCCGTCGCCTTGGCGCCGCGGGCGCGCATCGCCGTGAAGGCCTCGTGGCCGGGCGTATCGAGGAACACGACGCGGCCTTTGCCCGGCACATCCGCGACATACGCGCCGATGTGCTGGGTGATGCCGCCGGCTTCGCGCGCCGCCGTGTGCGTCTTGCGGATCGCATCCAGCAGGCTCGTCTTGCCGTGGTCGACGTGGCCCATGACCGTGACGACCGGGGAGCGCTGCACTTCCCGGGCTGAGTCCTCGACGGGCGCGACCAGGAAGGAGTCGAGGTCGAAGCCGACATTCTCGACCGTGAAGCCGAAATCGCCGGCGATCAGCTCGACCGTGTCCAGGTCCAGCGCGTGGTTGATCGTGGCCATGATGCCGAGATCAAACAGCTTCTTGATGACTTCCGAGGCCTTGACCGACATCTGGTGCGCGAGGTTCGCCACCGTGATCGTGTCCTCGATGCGCAGGTGGCGCTTCTCCTGCTTGGGCACGGAGACCGGCGCGACGACCTTGCCGACCTTGCCGCGCTTCTTGCCGCGGCGGCGGTCTTCGGCGGACATGACGCCCGTGTCGCGGCGGCGCTCGTAGATGACCTTGCGGCCACGGCCGGCAGCCTCGCCACGCGCGGCGGTGTCGGTCACGCGGTCGGTCGGCAGGCGCACGCCGCGCTCCGGCGCGAGGTCGGCGGCCGGGATGGCCATCGACTCCGTCACGACGGGCTGCGGCTTGATCACCGGCTTGGGAATGTTGACCAGGTATTCCGGCATCTTCGTGCGAATGAGCCGGGGCGAACGCGACGTGCCGGTCGAGGCCGACGGCGCCGTGATCGCGGCGCCGATCTCGGAGATGCCGAGCGACGTCGTCTGGGCACCCGCTTCGACCACGGGAGCCACGGGAGCGGGGGCCGGCGCTTCCACCGGCGCCATGACCGGCGGCACAAAGGCCGGTGCCGGCGCGACTTCGACGACCGGAGCGGCCGGCGCAGCGGCAGGCGCTTCGGCGGCTTCGACGACGGGCGCTGCGGGCGCAGGCGCCTCCTGCGCGACGACCACCGGCGCGGGAGCGACGGCAGCCGGCGTTACGGGGCGCAGCTGCAGCTCGGGCGGCGGCTCGAGATCCTCGGCCTTGGCGCGGCGCAGGCGCGGACGATCGTCGCGAACGACGGGGGCGGCCACGGGCACGACCGGCGCGGCCACCGCGACGGGAGCCGGCGGCGGCGGCGGCGCGGGGACGGCGACCGGAGCCGGCGCTACGGGAGCGACGACGACGGGAGCGGCAACCGGAGCCGGCGGGGCTTCCACCGGCGCGCCCTCTTCGCCTTCGGCGCGAATGCGACGGCGCACGACGGTCCGACC
>CAIXAA010000749.1 GCA_903917305.1 uncultured Myxococcales bacterium
AGCAGGCCGTAATGCTCCAGGTAATTGACCACATCCAGCAGGCTGAACGCGACCAGCGCTTGCAGGCACAGAAAGCCAAGGATGCCCGGCCCGAACGTCAGCAGCAGCGCGCCGAACAGCAGCGGCGTCAGCGCCCAGGCAGTGAGCACGTCGTTGCGCAACGTCCAGGGCCCGGAGCCGTGGCGCTCCAACCGGTGCTTCTCCAGCTCCCACGCGGACTTGAGCGACCCCAGCACCGTGCGCGGCAGGAAGGCCCAGAACGATTCGCCCAGCCGCGCGCTCGCCGGATCCTCCGGCGTGGCGACGCGCGTGTGGTGGCCGCGGTTGTGCTCGACGAAGAAGTGGCCGTAGGCGCTCTGCGCCAGGACCGCGCGCGCCAACCACCTTTCGATCTTGGGTTTCTTGTGGCCCAGCTCGTGCGCGTTGGCGATGCCGATGCCGCCGACGGTGCCGATGGTCAGGCACAGCCCGAGCCAGTCGATCCACGGCAGCCGCGGCGTGCCGGCGATGAACCAGCAGGCCCAGGCCAGGCTAAGCAACTGCAGGGGAAGAAACAGGAAAGTGCACCAGCGGTAGTAGCGGTCGGCCTCCAACTGATCGTGGACCCACTCGGGCGGATTCGACGGATCGGTGCCGGTCAGCGCGTCGAGCAAGGGCACCAGGATCAGCACCCAGAACGGGCCCATCCACCACGCGGCGCGCAGGCCATGCGCCAGCGCCAACCACGCGCCCAGCAACGGCAAAAGCGGCACGATGAGGCCCAGGAGCCACAGGTGGCGCTTCCGATCGCGCCAGAACTCCGTGCGATCTTCGGTGGTTCGCGTGTAGGTCGGCATCGCTTTCCTCGCCAGCCGTCGTGTCGTTCACGGCAGTGTAGCGATGCCTTGGCCGTCGCGTCGCGGGGAATCGTGCCGTTGTTGAAAACGTCGAGTCATGACGCCGGTTTGCGGGCGAGCAGGAACCACTGGTTGCGCCCGCCCGGCACGATCGGCCGCTCGCGCTCGACATCGAAGCCGCAGGTCTGCAGGACGCGCCTGGCCTCTGGCAGGTCGAAGTTGCGGTGGTGGTACCATGTGCCCGAATACTCTGCCTTTGCGCGGACATTGCCCATCAGGGCGAAGCTGGTGTTGTCGCTGACCAGCATGCGGCCGCCCGGCTTGAGCAGGCCGTGCAGCTTGGCCAGGCAGCTGCGCACATCCGCCAGGTGGTTCAGCGAACCCAGCAGCAGGATCCAATCCAACGACGTTTGCGCAAGCGTGCAAGTTTCGAGCGGCTCGCAGCGAAGATCGAGGTCGGGAAAGCGGGTCCTGGCCGCCGCGCACGCCTGCGCGTCCGGCTCGACGCCGACGTAGCGGATCTGCCCGCTCTGCGCGAGGGCGCGGATGCGCATGCCGTAATGGAAATCGCCGAAACCGACGTCGAGCACGCCGCCGGCAAAATCCTCCAGCCAATCCGAGGCAAAGGGCCCTTCGCCGCCAAACGGCGCCAGATCCGAGAGCTGATAGGTCGCGGGCAGGCCGTCGGCTGGTTGAGGAATCGGTTGCAGCTGGCGCAGTTGCGCGCTGAAGTCGGTGACGGGAAAGCGGTCGGAGACGTTGACGTACAAGAGGCCCAACGCCTTGGCGCGGGCGAGGTGGCGCGCGGAGTAGAAGGCGGATACCAGCTCGTAATGGCTTGTCCCGCTTGGGGATTCGACGCGCAGGAAGCGGTGCTGGTCCGGCCGCACGCGCGCGCGGAACGCCTGCTCCGTCACTGGCAGCAGGCGCAGGAAGTTGGGGATCGTGCGCCGTGGGACGCGAAAGCCGGTGTCGAACAACCCTGCGAACTCAGGCGCAATTCCCGGGCAGACTTCGTGGAAGGAGCAGTCGAGGCAAGGCTGATCCGGTTTGCGCGTCGGAAACTCGGCTTGCGCCAGCGTGCCGGAAGCCATCCCCTGGCAAAACCACTGCGTTTTCCAGGGTGTGTCGAGCATCGGGTAGAGGTCGTCGTGGCGCCAGAAGCAGAACGGCACGCCTTCGATGGCGATGCGCGGCGCGAGAGAGCGCTGTCGATCCAGGACCTTGTCCAGCTCGCGTCCCAGCTCCGCAAGAGCCACCGGCTCGAACCCGGCGTCTTGCGGCAGTTGCGCGCGCCGGCACGCCAGGATGCGGAAACAGACCTTGGGGCGCGGGGCGTAGCGGGCCAGGAGGGCCTCGATCTCGTGGAGATTCCCTTGAAACACCGGCAGCAGCAGCTCCACGACCGGACCGTCCAGCGGGCGCAGCAGGTGCTCGATGCCGGCGCTCTGCTGCGTGTGGGCACCCGGCACGCCGGCCCAGCGGTCGTGCGCAGCGGCATGGGCGGCAAACAGCGGTATGACCACGCGATCCAGCTGCAACCGCGCGAGCCTGGCGGCGACTTGCGGGTAGGCGCACAGGCGCGCGCTGGTCTCGACCTGGATGCGCAGGCCGCTGCGCACCGCCAGCTGCGCGATGGCCCAGAAGTCCGCGTGCGCGAGCGGCTCACCGCCGCCGAGCCGCAGCACCTCGGCGCCGCGGGCTTGCAGTTGCGCGAGCAGCGGCGCGAAGGCGGCCAAGGGCAGATCGGGCACGGGACCGGCAGACACGGGCCGGTGGATCTGGCGCTGGATGAGCTGCCGGGTGATCTCGACGTGGCAGTGCAGCGCGTCCCTCATCCCGCGCGGGCGCTCGCGCGGCGGCGCGGCTGGCGGACGCGGGTCGTCGCGCAGCAGCGCCTTGCGCGCCAGCCTACGCCGGTTTGCGGGTGGCCACAATCGCAGAAGTCCCCGCAGTCAGCCGGCTTGCGTCAGCTTGGCCGGAACGCTATGGTGCATGCCCAGGTGCGATTCGCAGGGCAAAGTCCGACGTGACAGCGTGTTGGGTCCAGCAAGCTGGGGGCCCTGAGGACCCCGTTGGGGCGGGTGCAGGATGCGTCACACACTGGGTTGGCACAGGTGCGCGCTGGCGCGCCTGGCGCCGAAGGCTGGGGTCCGCGTGGCCTGCCTGGCAGTGCTCGCCTGCGGCCTGTGGCCCGTGGGCGCGTCTGCCGCGCCTCCCGCACCCAAAGTCGCTGAAGATACGCCGTATCCGGGCGATCCTGTCGCCGGCTTCCACTGGACGCGCGGCTGGGTCGTGCGCATCGTCGACGCGGATGCCGTCATCGACCTGGGCACCGCGGACGGCTTGCGCTTCGGCCAGGAAATGGGCGTCTACCGCACCTTCAAGGCGAAACATCCGCGCACCGGCAAGGAGGTGACGGACCGCTTCTTCGTCGGCGTCACGCCGGTGGTGGAGCTGGCGACGCACCTCGCCGTGCTGCGGCCGGCCAAGGAGATGCTGGCGCTGCTGCACGAAGGCGACCTGGTCGAGTGCCAGGCGGCGGAGCCGACCGCGGCGGAGAAGGTCGCGGTGGAGCCCGCGCCGCTCGCGCTCAAGGCGCATGGCAAAGGCAAGCTCGCCAAGCCCAAGGATCAGCCGGCGGACGCGGCCAAGACGGGCACCGTGGACGAGCGGCTGCCGGAGTGCCCGAAGGTCGAGTGCCCGGCCTGCCCGCGCGTGGCGCCGGTGGAGCAGCCTTCGCAACCGGCCGATGAAGCCTCGCTCGACGAGACGTTTCGCAACTGCACCGACCGCACGCCGATCGAGCGAATCGCAATGTGGGAGAAGTGGTTGCGGCGTTTTCCCGCCAGTCGCTTCGTCACGGCGGTGCGCGACCAGATCCGCACGCTGCAGGACCTCATCGCCGGCAGTTCGATGGCGCGCGATGACAGCGAGAGGCTGGCCAGGCTGCGCGCCGAGGCGCAGCGCGTCTACCACGACCGGCCGGCCCGGCAGCGCATCGGCGAGGCGGTCTGGCTCGTCTTCACGGCGGCGGATTGGAGCCAGGTCGCGGACTTGCGTGTCCATCTGCGCGCGACGGGCGAGACGACCTACCGCATGCTGCGGCCGACGCCGAGCGGGCGGCTGCACCTGCGGCTGCGCGTGCCGGACGAGCTGGTGCGCGAGCCGGGCTTTGAGTACTTCGTTGAAATGACGCTGGTGTCGGACAAGGCGCAGGCCGACCTGATCGGCGGTCCGCGCGAGCCGGTGCAGGTCGCGGTGAGCGACCCCTTCGCCGTCGTCGGTCGCCAACCCATCGACGCCTCGACGTTTCGCATGACCGGGGAGTTCGTCGACTTCAACCGCCTGCGCGGCGATGACCAGTTCCTCTACAGCGAGATGTCCTTCGCGTACCGCCTGCAGGAATCGCCGATCCTCTACGCCGTCGAGATGGGCTACGGCCTCATCTCCGGCGTCGGCGGTCCGGTGGCCAGCGGCTCGACGTTGCTGGCGGACGGCAGCCTCTCGCTGCACACCAACGGGCCCAAGGCGGGCCAGCCGATCATCAAGGACGACACGATCAACCCGCGCAGCGCGGCTTTCAAGTACGGGTACTTGCAGACGGAATGGGCGCTGGCGGAGGTCTTCCACGCCGTCACCCGCCTCGTCATCGGCCTGGGCGCGAGCGGCATCGACACCGGCGTCGAGCTGATGGGCCGCGTCGGCCGCGAGCGCGGCACGAACCTGCGCGTCGGCGTCTCCACCATGGCCGACACCGGCCGCGCGCTGTCCGTCGCCTTGACCACGGTCGCCCTGCCGCAAGTGCCGATCACCGGCCTGGTCGAAGTCACCAACCGCCCCGTCGGCGAGGACATCGGCGTGCGCCTCGTCGGTCAGGCGGACTTCAAGCTGAGCCGCCACTTCGGAATCACCGCGCGCCTGGGCTACAACGTGCGCACGATCGTCCACGCCGGGTTCGGCGCGGGCGGAGGGATGGTGGTGACATGGTAGCCCTCCTGCGCTGCAAAACCTGGCTGTTGACGCTGCTTTGGTGCCTGCTGCCGGCGGCGGTGCTGGCCGAGCCGGCCCTCGGGCACCGGCCGCCCGCGCTGGCGCCGCCGGACGAGGCGCTGGAGCTGGACTTCGCGGTCACCGAGACCATGGATCTGACCGCGGCGGCGGTGATGTGGCGGCGGCTCGACCACGCGGACACGCGGCCGGCGGAGCTGGCCATCTGGCGCAAGGCGCCGATCGAGCAGAGCAGCACGGGCGTCTGGCGCGCGACGATTCCCCGCGAGTTCATGGACGATCCGGGCATCGCCTACTACGTCGTCGCCGTCGATCGCCAAGGCCAGGAGATCCTGCAGTTCGCCTCGCCCGATGCGCCGCACCCGGTCTACGTGCGCGGCACGACGCGGCAAGCCATGGAGATGCTGGCGCTGCGCGAGCTGGGCGGCAGGCGCTCCGATCTGCGCCTCAGCGGCGAGTACGTCGACTACCGCGTCGTCGGCGGCGTCTCCGGCACGGCGCAGGATTTCGGCCCGCGCTACAGCGACTTCAAGCTGACGTACCGCCACTGGATCTTGAAGGGCGTCGAGTACATCGAAGCCGGCGTCGGCCGCATGCGCGGCGTCGCTCCGGTCACCACCAACGGCGCGGACAACGGCATCGTCGCCGGCTACAACCGCGGCTGGGCGGAGCTCGGCGTGGCGCTCACCCAGTACATCGGCATCGGCGCGCGCCTCATCCTCGGCGCCGACGAAGAGACCTTCCGCGTCGGCGGCGCCGGCATCCTGCGCCTGGGCCTGGCGCAGCGCTCGCGCATGATGTTCGAGGCCAGCGGCATCCCCGGCGTCGGCTTCACCGTGCTGACCGGCTTTCACCTGTGCACGATCCCGCGCTTTCCGTTGGCGCTCGAAGTGATCTTCTCCAGCGAGCCCAACGCCGGCAAGGAGGTCGGCGAGCGCGGCCGTTTGCGCATCGGCTACGAGCTCTCGCCCACCGTCACCGCGACGGCGCTCGGCAGCTACCAGGCGATGAAGGGCGCCGAGCACGGCTTTGGCGGCGGCGGCGAATTGGCATTCAAGTTCTGACGTTGGGCGGACTGCGCCAGCAATGGAGCCAGCGGATGAACGTCGCGCGGCAGGCAGCTCTCCGGCACAGCGCGCCCTGGCGCCAGCGGGGCATCGCCTGGCTGCTGGTGGCGTGTCTGGGCGGGATGCTGGCCT
>CAIXAA010000750.1 GCA_903917305.1 uncultured Myxococcales bacterium
ACTAGCCACATCGGCATCACCGCCGCTGTAGGCACTCCTGGACGCCAATGGTGCGTTTAGCGATCCAGACCTTGCTTGCGAAGCCTTGATTGGTTTTACACGAAAGGGGCATCATGGAAGGCAAAAACGTCACAGCGCCGCTGCTGGAAACCAAAGTGTTTCCGGTCATGGTGGTGCAGATGATCGCAGTCGGCGAGGCGACGGGCGCGATGGACGTGATGCTGGTCAAGATCGCGGACTTCTATGACTCGGAGGTCGACGAGGCGGTCGAAGGCATGACGGCGATGATGGAGCCGATCATCATGGTGCTGCTCGGCGGCATCATCGGTACCGTCATGATCTCGATGTACATGCCGATCTTCACCATGGCCGACAACATCAAGTGAGCGAGCCAGTCCAGAAGCACCGCCACTCGCCTTCGACGGCCGTGTTTCCGTGGCTGAGCGCGCATGGCGCGGCCGGTGAATCGGCGGCGTTCGTCGTCGAAGAGACGCTGGTCGATCGCATCAAGTGGACGACGTTTGCCCGTGTCGGCCTGCTGACGGCGGTGCTGGCCCTCGCCGTGGCGATGGACATCGGCGTGGGGCCGCGGCCGCTGACCGCCGTGCCGGAGACGACGCTCTACCGGCTGACCACGACCTTCTACCTGCTGTCGTTCTTCTTCCTGTTGGCCACGCAGCTGCTGCGCAACAGCCCGCGCATCCGCTACCTGACCGCGGCGTCGATGGCCGTCGACCTGCTGCTCGCCATCTCGCTGGTCGCGGTCACCGACGGCGTCAAGAGCCTGTTCGTCTTCGCCTTTCTCATCGCCGTGCTCAACGCCGCGCTGCTGGCCTACCGCGCCGGCGCCATGGTGGCGGCGGCGGTGTCGAGCGTGGCGCTGACCATCATGGCGGCGATGGAGCTGGGCTGGCTGCCCTGGAGCCTGGCGGGCGTGCGCGTCGCCTACCTGCGCGGCCTGGCCGACAGTCCGCCGATGCCGCTCTACGAGATGGCGGCGCAGCTGCTCGTGCAGATCTCCGCGGTGTGGGCGACAGCTTTCCTGAGCTCGCACCTGGTCTTGGAGCTGGATCGCGCCCGCATGCGCAACCTCGCGCAGCGCCGCGAGCTGGCCAGCCTGCGCGTGCGCTACGGCGATGTCGTGTCCAGCCTGCCGGACGGCCTGCTCACGGTCAGCCCAGCCGGCATCATTTCGAGCATCAATCCCGCTGGCTTGGAGATCCTCGGCCTGGGCGCGGCGGCGGTGGTCGGCATGCCGCTGCCCGACGTGCTGCCGGAGCTGGCGGACCTCGATCCCAACGAGCCGACGCTGCGGCGCCGTGGCGCGACCTACACGCGCGAGCTGGGGCGGCAGCGTGGCGTGGCGGGGGCGCAGATCCTGGCGTGCCGCGTCGTGCGCCTGCACGATCCGCATGCCGCCGCGGATACGCTGGTTTTGTTCCGCGACATGACCGAAGTGCGGGCGCGCGAAGAGGCCCACCGCAACCGCGAGCGCCTGGCCGGCATCGGCAGCATGGCGGCGACCGTGGCGCACGAGATCCGCAACCCACTGGCCTCGATCTCCGGCGCGGTGCAGATGCTGCAAGGTTCCGGGGAGTTGTCGGAGACGGACCGCCAGCTGATGGCCATCGTCGTGCGCGAGACGCACCAGCTGAGCGCGTGGATCAGCGAGTTCCTCGACTTCGCCCGGCCGCGGCCGGTGCAGATGGAGCGCTGCGACCTGCGCGCCATCGTGCAGGAGACCCTCGACGCCTGCAGCCGCGATCCGCACTTCACCGAAGGCGAGATCGAAGTGCGCGCGCTGCAATGGCTTGACGAAGATGGGGATTTCTCGCTGGTTGCCGATCACCACCTCGTGCGGCAGGCGGTGTGGAACCTGCTGGTCAACGCGGCGCAGGCGGTGATGTCGGTGGAGCGGCGCGTCGTCGATGTGCACCTGAGCCAGCGCCCGGACGCCCTCGAGCTGGTCGTCGAGGACAGCGGCCAGGGCGTCGACACGGAAGATGTTGCTCACGTCTTCGAACCGTTCTACACCACCAAGGGCGAGGGCACGGGCCTGGGCCTGGCCACCGTTGCGCGCCACGTCGCCGCCCACCGCGGCCGCGTCGAGGTCGGGCGCAGCGGCCTGGGCGGCGCGCGCTTCGTCCTGACCTTGCCGCGCTTGCCGGGCGGCGAGGCGGCCTTTGCCGCCGGCGGGCCGCGCAGCGACAACGGCGCCGAGCTGCCAGGAACCGTCACGCCCACCTACGCGATCTGATTGCCAAAGGAACCGTCATGCCAAGGCTGCTCATCGTCGACGACGACCTGTCGCTGCGCGAGTTCCTGACGATCTTCCTGCGCAAGGAGGGCTACGAGGTCGAAGTGGCGACCAACGGCCAGAGGGCCTTGGAACTGCTGGAAGAATCACCGTTCGACGTCGTGCTGACCGACCTGCGGATGCCGCGCATGGGCGGGCTGGAGCTGCTGGATGCGGTGCGCGAGCGGCGCATTCAAGTGCAAGTCATCGTGATGACGGCTTTTTCCACGACGGACACCGCGCTGGAGGCCATGCGCAAGGGCGCCTACGACTACATCGTCAAGCCGTTCCAGCTGGCGGAAGTCAAGGTCATCGTTCAGAAGTGCCTGGAGAAGGGCACGCTGATCGCCGAGAACCAGCAGCTCAAGCGCAAGCTGGCGAGCGACCCGGGCAAGCGCGCGCAGTTCGTGTTTCGTTCCGCGGCGATGGACGAGGTCGTGCGCCTGATCAAGCGCGTGGCGCCGACGCCGTCGAGCGTGCTGGTGCTGGGCGAGTCCGGCACCGGCAAGGAGCTGGTCGCGCGGATGCTGCACTGGGACGGCGGCCGGGCGCAAAAGCCTTTCGTTGCCGTGAATTGTGGGGCGATCCCGGAGCAGCTGATGGAGAGCGAGCTGTTCGGGCACGTCAAGGGCTCGTTCACCGGCGCAACCAAGGACAAGAAGGGACTTTTCGAGGCCGCGCACGGCGGCACGCTGTTCCTCGACGAGATCGGCGAGCTGTCGCTCGGCCTGCAGGTCAAGCTGCTGCGCGTGCTGCAAGAGCGCGTGATCACGCCGGTCGGCGGCACGCAGGAGATCCCGATCGACGTGCGCGTCGTGGCGGCGACGCACCAGAACCTGCGCGAGGCGGTGCACAAGGGCACGTTCCGCGCCGACCTCTACTATCGCTTGAATGTCATCGAGGTGCGCATGCCGCCGCTGCGGGAGCGCCGCGACGACATCGTGCCGCTCTGCCAGCACTTCCTGGGCGTGTTCAACCAGCGCATGGGGCGCGAGCTCAAGGGCTTCGATCCGGCGGCGATCGCCGTGCTCGAGGACCTGCCGTATGCCGGCAATGTTCGTGAACTCGAGAACATCATTGAGAGAGCCGTGGCGCTCGAGACCGGCGATCTGATCACGCCGACCTACCTGCCGGACCCCGGATCGTCCGAGCTGATGGGTCAGCTGCGGCAGGGCGGCGGCGAGGATGCCTCGACGCAGCGGCCGGCCGAGCAGCTGGCGCGCGTGCTGGATGGCATCGATCGCTGGATGGACCGCAGCCACGCGCCGATCGACATCGAGGATCTGCTGGAGCGCTTCGAGCGCGGCCTGCTGGACAGCGCGCTGCGCCACACCGGCGGCAACAAGACCGAGGCGGCGCGGCTGCTCAGCCTGTCGTTTCGTTCGCTGCGCTACAAGCTGGCCAAGCACGGCGGCTCGGACGCGGAGACCGACTGACTACCAGAGCAGCACCGGCCACCCGCGCCGCCAGGCCTGCAGGCGCAGGCGCGGATCCGGCCGCACCACGCGCGGGTGCCCGACCAGGTTCAGCAGCGGCAGATCGCTGTGGCTGTCGGTGTAGAAGAAGGCCGTCGACAGCGTCGCACCGCATTGTTCTGCCAGCGTTTTTGCCCGCTCCACCTTTGCCGCGCCAAAACACGGTCCGCCGACGATCTGGCCGGTGAAGCGGCCGTCCGCCACCTCCAGCTCCGTGCAGAGCAGGTGCTCG
>CAIXAA010000751.1 GCA_903917305.1 uncultured Myxococcales bacterium
CAGCGCGACAGGTTGAAGACGGCGTCCGCGCGCGACACGGACGCCGGCAGGCGCGCGCGCGATTCGTCCGTCGACACATGGAATTGCGGCGTCGCCACCACGGCCGTCAACGCCGGCGGCGGGGCAAAGCGCAGAAAACGCACGTGCTCCGTCTGCATCGCGCCGACGACCACGCCGCCGAACAGGGCCGGCGCGATGTTGTCCGGGTGGTTCTCCAGCGCCGCGGCACAGTCGAGCAGCCGCTGCGGATCCAACTCCGCGCCGGTGATGTGAAAAGCGCCGACGACACCCGCGACGACCGCCGCCGCGGAGCTTCCCAGCCCGCCGCCGAGCGGAATGCGATTGTGGATGCGCAGGTGCAGGTCGCGCGGCACCGGCGAGCCCAGGCGCTGGCACGTCGCGGCGAAGGAGCGGAAGACGAGGTTCTCTTGCGTGGTCGGCAGTTGCGCCGCGCCGACGCCCTCGACGTCGACGCGCAGGCCGCTGCCTGTGCGGTCGAACGTGAAGTCGCTGCACAGATCGAGGGCCATGCCGACGGCGTCGAAGCCGCTGCCCAGGTTGGCGGTCGTGGCGGGGACGCGGACGGTGCGGGCGGTCATGCAGCCTCGGCTAGCGGAGGTGGCGCTCGAGCTCGGCGAGATCGGCGGGCACCGAGACCACTGGATCTGCAACGGCAATCGCGCGATCCGGATCCTTGAGGCCGTGGCCGGTCAGCACGCAGACGATGCGCGCGTCGGCCGGGAACGGCTTGCGGCGGTTCATGGCGAGGATGCCGGCGAGGCTGGCGGCGGAGGCCGGCTCGCAGAAGATGCCCTCGGTGCGCGCGATCAGCTTGTACGCGCTGAGAATTTCGTCGTCGGTGACCGCTTCGATGGCGCCGCCGGACTCGTCGCGGGCGGCGATGGCTGTCTTCCAACTGGCTGGATTGCCGATGCGAATGGCGGTGGCGATGGTCTGCGGCTCCGCGACCGGATGGCCGAGCACGATGGGCGCGGAGCCGGCGGCCTGGAAGCCGAGCATGCGCGGCAGGCCCGTGGCGCGGCCGGCGGCGCGGTAGCGCTGAAAGCCCAGCCAATACGCCGAGATGTTGCCGGCGTTGCCGACCGGGATGGCGAGGAACTCCGGCGCGTCGCCCAGGGCGTCGCAGATCTCGAACGCGGCGCTGGTCTGGCCTTCGATGCGGAACGGATTGACGGAGTTGACCAGGGCGATCGCGTGCCGGTCGCAGATTTGCCGCGCCAGGTCGAGGGCGACGTCGAAGTTGCCGTCGATGGCGAGCACCTGCGCGCCGTGGATGAGCGCCTGGCTGAGCTTGCCGAGCGCGACATTGCCCTTTGGCAACAGGACGATGGCCTTCATGCCGCAGCGCGCGGCATAGGCGGCGGCGGAGGCCGACGTGTTGCCGGTGGAGGCGCACAGGATGGCGCGCGCCCCGGCTTTAGCGGCCTTGCTGACCGCCATGGTCATGCCGCGGTCCTTGAAGGAGCCTGTCGGATTGAGGCCTTCGTACTTCACGAAGACGCGCGCCGCGATGCCGGCCGCCTGCGCGAACTGCGGCACGGGCAAGAGGCGCGTGCCGCCCTCCTGCAGCGTGACGATGGGCGTCGCGTCGGTGACGGGAAGGAACTCTCTGTACGTACGAATGATTCCGGGCCACGTGGGCATGTCGAACACCTGTCTGCGGCGATGGGCTGCGCGGGCCCGATGAAAGCACAAGCGTGCCGCGTGTTCCAGTTCTTGTCGCAATGGCCCGGCGCAGCTAGCATGAGCGGTTGCCACGGCGCTTTGCGGCCTTGCGGGAGAACGAGATGGTGCATTCGAGGCTTGGTGGCTCTCCTCCGACCGGTGCGCAGCTCGCCTTCCTGACGGCGCTGGTGGTGGCCCTCGCGGCTTGCAGCACGCCGGCAGCCAGCAGCGGCACAACCAGCGAAGATCTAGAGGAAAACGACTCGAAGGTCGACGGCGCTGCGCTCGACAAGGGCAGCGACTCGTTGGCGGATGCGGCCGCGGACGTCGTCATCGCATGCGTGGAAGGCGGTCACGGCGGCGGGCACGGCTGCGCTTGCACGACCGACGACGAATGCCAGCTCTCCGGCCACTGCGTCGCGCGCGCCGACGGCAGCCAGGCCTGCGCGATGCCTTGCGTGGCAGGCAGTTGCGATGCGGGATTCTCCTGCGCCTCCCTGCCCACGGCGGGCGGCGCTGCGCCCTACTGCGTGGCCCGCTATGGCCGCCTGTGCGATCCTTGTGCCAATTCAGGCGATTGCGCGGCGGTGGGCCTGGCCGGTGCGGCGTGCGTCGACTACGGCGCAGCGGGGGCGTTCTGCGGCATCCAATGCCTCGGCGACGCGGACTGCGGCGACGGCTACCGCTGCGCGACCGCGACCCGCATCGATGGCGGGCAGACGCAACAATGCGTGCGCAGCGGCGAAGGGACGGCCTTTGGCGAATGCCCCTGTTCCGCGCGCGCCGTCGCGTCCAAGTTGGAGACGGCGTGCCACTTGCCGGACGGCGCGGCGTGCAAGGGCAAGCGCTCCTGCGAGAGCGGCACGCTGTCGGCATGCAGCGCCGCGCCCAAGGGCGCGGAGATCTGCGACGGAATCGACAACAATTGCAACGGCGTGACCGACGAAGGCACCTGCGACGACGGCAGCCCTTGCACCACGGACAGCTGCGACAGCGCAAACGCCACGCCCGCCAACCAGGCGTGCCTGCACACGCCGAACGCGGGCGCGTGCAGCGACGGCAACGCGTGCACGCAGGGCGACACCTGCAAGTCCGGCGCCTGCGCGCCCGGCACGGCCGCCAACTGCGACGACAACAACCCGTGCAGCGACGACACGTGCGACGCCAAGCTCGGGTGCGTCCACACGTTTGCCCCCGGCAAGGCGTGCAGCGACGGCAATGCGTGCACGCTGGACGACGCGTGCGACGGCGGCGTGTGCATCGCGGGAGCGCTCAAGCTGTGCGACGACGGCAACGACTGCACGGCCGACACGTGCGACAGCAGCACGGGCGATTGCAAGGCCACGCCGTTTGACGGCGCGGCGTGCTCCGACGGCGATGCGTGCACGATCTTCGACACTTGCAAGGGCGGCAGCTGCCTGGGCGCCGCGAACGCTTGCGACGACGACAACCCTTGCACCTCCGCCGCTTGCGACAAGGCGAGCGGCTGCACGTTCGCGCCTGTCGCCGGCCAGTGCAGCGACGGCAACGCCTGCACCAACGGCGAAGCTTGCGCTGGCGGCGCCTGCACCGGCGGCGTGGCGGTGGTGTGCAGCAATCCATCGGGATGCGCCGTCGCCGCTTGCGATCCGCAGAGCGGCCAGTGCGTCGCCAGCCCCAAGCCCGACGGCACGTTGTGCACGGATGGCACGGTGTGCACGGCGGGCGATGTGTGCGTCGGCGGCGCGTGCAAGGGCAGCGCGGTCAACTGCGATGACTCCAACGCCTGCACGGCGGACAGCTGCGACGCGGCGGCCGGCTGCAAGCACGCGAACCTGAACGGGTCTTGCGACGATGGCAACGCGTGCACGACCGGCGACGGGTGCAGCGCCGGCAAGTGCGCGGGACTGGCGACGGTGTGCACGGCGTCGGGTCCTTGCGTCACGTCCGCCTGCTCCGCCGGCAGCGGCAAGTGCGTGGAACTGCCCGTCGCCGGGACGGTTTCTTGCGATGACGGCACGGCTTGCACGACGGGCGACGCGTGCGCCGCGGGCAAGTGCGCCGGTGCCGCGCTCGACTGCAACGACAAGAACGATTGCACCATCGACAGTTGCGACGCGGTGACGGGCTGCAAGCACGTGGTCACGACCGGCAACTGCTCGGACGGCGACGCGTGCACCACGGGCGACGTGTGCAACAACGGCACCTGCGCGGGCGTGGCCATCGATGTCGCAACGGCCTGCGACGACAAGAACGCTTGCACGACGGACACCTGCACCAAGGCGCTGGGCTGCGTGAACGCGAACAACACGAACGCCTGCGAGGACGGCAACAGCTGCACGTCCGGCGATGCGTGCGCCGGCGGCACCTGCGTGTCGGGCGCCAACCAGTGCCCCTGCGGCACCACGGCCAACTGCGCCAGCCACGAAGACGGAAACTTGTGCAACGGCACGCTCAAATGCGATGGAGCGACTGGCACTTGCGTCATCGCGCCGAACTCCGTCGTGTCGTGCCCCAGCGGCGGCGACACGGCGTGCGAGCAGAACGGCTGCGTGCCCGCCACCGGCGCGTGCGTGATGGCGGCCATCCACGAGAACCAGGCGTGCACCGACGACAACGCCTGCACCGGCAGCGACACTTGCAAGTCGGGCAGTTGCGTGGGCACGGCCTTGTCGTGCGACGACGGCAACGCGTGCACGGCCGACGCGTGCGACATGGCAAGCGGCTGCACGCACACGGGATTGGACACCGGCACCTGCGATGCGGACGGCAACCTGTGCACCACGCCGGACAGCTGCAAGGGCGGCACCTGCGTCGCCGGAGCGGCCG
>CAIXAA010000752.1 GCA_903917305.1 uncultured Myxococcales bacterium
AGCTGGTCAAGGACAACCTGCTCGGCGCGCTGATTGGCAAGCTCAGCGGCAGCGCGCTCGGCTCCTTCCCGTTGCCGGCCATCGACTTGAGCGGGACGATGCCCGGGCTGCCGCCGGGCGTGGGCATTGCCATCGATCCGCAAAAGCTGACACGCAAGGACGGCAACTCGGTCGTCGGCGGGGTGCTGAAATGAGCGTGCGTGCCGACTTGACCCGTGTGGCTGTGGTTCTTTGCCTGGCGCTGGCCGCTTGCGGTTCGACCGAAGCCGTTCAAGGCGTTGCGGTTCCCGACACCGGCGGGAAGGCCGACACCTTCACGGCCGACGTGACCGACGACATCCCCGCGCCCGCCGATGCCGACGTGGATGCGGCGCCGGACGTCGCGCCCGCCGATGTGGCGCAAGTGCCTTGCACGGCTGCGCAGGTCGCCGCGTGCGATGACAAGCTCGACTGCACCGCGGACAGCTGCATTCCCGGCGGCGTGTGCGCCTGGAAGCTCAAGCCTGCCTTCTGCCTCATCGGCGGCGTGTGCCGCGCGGACGGCGACAAGAAGGCGGGCGACGCGTGTTCGGTCTGCGCCGCGGCGACGGCGCCCAAGACGTGGAGCGTGGCCGCGGACGGCAGCGCCTGCGACGACTCGGACGCCTGCACGTTCAATGACGTGTGCAAGTCCTCGAATTGTAAGGGTGAAGTCGTCCAGTGTGACGACAAGAACCCGTGCACGGCCGACGTCTGCACGCCCAAGACCGGCTGCAGCTACCCGCCTGTGGACGGCAACCCCGCGTGCGACGACGGCAATGCCTGCACGTCGGGCGACAAGTGCGCCGTCGGCCTGTGCGCCGGCGTCACCGCCGATTGCGACGACAAGAACCCTTGCACCGACGACGCTTGCAACCTGGCGACCGGCTGCACGCACACCGACAACACGTCGCCGTGCAGCGACGGCAACGGCTGCACCAGCGGCGACACGTGCACGGCCGGCGCCTGCGTGCCGGGCGGCCCGGCGAACTGCGACGACGGCAACACCTGCACGCTCGATTCCTGCCAGGGAACGCTGGGTTGCTACCACCTGCCGACGCAGAGCCCGTGCTGCATCGGCCAGACGTCGATCTGCGATGACGGCAACCCGTGCACCAGCGACCTGTGCGACCCGGCGACGAGCGGCTGCAGCCACGAGCCCAACAGCGCGGTATGCAGCGACGGCAACGCCTGCACCGGCAGCGATTCGTGCGCCGGCGGCAGTTGCAAAGGCGTGGCGCTGAGTTGCAACGACAACAGCCCGTGCACGGCCGACGCCTGCGATCCGGCCAGCGGCTGCATCTACACGGCGGTCGACGGCGGCGCCTGCGATGACGGCAACAGCTGCACCACCGCCGACGCGTGCCTGGGCGGCAAGTGTGTCGGGCAGGGCGAATGCCAGTGCACGCCGGTGTTCTCGCCGGACGCCAGCAAGCTGACAGCCGTCGACATCGGCAATGGCGGCAAGCCGGGTGAAGGCCTCGACATCGACAACAATCCAGCGACTTGCGCGCCTGACGGCAGCTGCTCGGGCGGCATCGACAACGCCTTGGGAGCCTTGGCCGGCGTCGTCAATGCGCAGCTCGACAAGGCCGTGGCCAGCGGGTCTGTCACTTTGCTGGTTGAATACAAGGACTTCAAGCAGGGGCCGATCTCGCTCGCGCTGTACCAGGGCAAGCTGGACGCGAGCAATGCGACGTGCGACGTGCAGACCCAGAGCTGCGCCTATGACGTCTCGCCGTCGATGATGGACCTCAAGAAGTGCACGCCGCTGGTGAGCATGCCGGGCACGCTGGCCGGCAACGCGCTGGTGGCGGGCGGTCCCGGGACGAACTTCCCGTTCAATATCCCGATCCAAGCCGGCGTGAACCTCGCTGTGACGATCTACGGCGCGCGCCTTGTCGGCACCGTCGAGCTGTCGGCCGGCAAGGTCACGACGATCACGGGCATTCTCGGCGGCGCGGTGCCCAAGGATCAGCTGATGTCGGCGATCGACGCGCTGCCGGACGCCGGTCTGCCGGTGCCGAAGGACACGCTCAAGGCGATCCTCGACTCTGCGGTGACCAACGACATCGACACCAACGGCGACGGTGTGAAGGATGCAGCGTCGATCGGGTTGAAGTTGAAGGGAATTCCCGCGACGATCCTCGGCCTGACGCCGTAGCTGCCTCTAGCCCTGCTCGCGCACGTGGCCGAACAGCGCCAGGTGCAGGTCCAGCGCCACCTGCCGGCAGTTCGTGTAGCGCTCGGCCGGCTTCTTGGCCATGCAGCGCATCACCACAGCGACCGCGCCGGGCGGCAAATCGCGATTGAACTTGCGCGGATCCGGCACCGGCTCGACGGCGTGCGCAACGAAGATGTTGCCTTCCGAGAACGGCAGGTGCCCCGTCAGCAAGCGGAACAGTACGACGCCCAAGGCATAGATGTCCGCGCGGTGGTCCACGGTGGAGCCGTCCAGCTGCTCCGGCGCCATGTAGTACGGCGTGCCGGCCAGCACCGACTGCTCGCCAAAGCCATCGTCCAGCACGCGCGCCAGACCGAAGTCCAGCAGCTTGACCGTGCCGTCGCTGGCGATGATCACGTTGTCCGGCTTGATGTCGCGGTGCACAAGCCCTTGGCCATGCGCGTGATCCAGCGCCGCGCACAGTTGCTCGATGATGGAATCCAGGAACACCACGTCGCGCACCGGCTGGTGCCCGGGCAGGTGCGCGGTCAGCGGCAGCCCTTCGACGTACTCCATCGCGTAGTAGAGCACGTCGTCGACGTTGCCCATGTCATAGATGTGCACGATATTCGGGTGGTTCAGGCTCGCCGCCAGCTTCACTTCGCGCAGGAAGTACTTGCGGGCGATCTCGCTGGGCATCGTGCCTTCGATCATGAACTTGAGCACGATCGTGCGGTCCAGCAGCTTGTCCGTCGCGCGGAACACGACGCCGTTGCCGCCCTGGCCCAGCCGCTCCAGGTCGATGTAGCGGCTGGCCAGCGAGGTCGGCACGCCGGTGGGCCAGCCGTGGACGAGCGGCAGCAGCTCCTCCTCGCCGCCGGTCCGCGGCGTCTTGGTGCCGATGTACGCCATCGTGCCTTCTTCAATCGTCTCAGTATGTTCTGCGTTGGAGGCCGCCATGGCGATCGTCGGCGACGAAAAGCCGCTGGCATGGCTCGCGCGCACTGGCGCCTCGGGCGCGGCGAACTCCGCGAAACGATTCTGCAACTGCTGGCACCACAGCGCCTCTTCGGAGCCTTGCACCACGATGGCCGCCAGCTTGTCGAGCAGCTGCCGGCCGCGCACGCCGTCCTGCAGTTCGAGGAGCAATTCCGCGGCTTGTCGCCCGGTCGCCAGCTTCATCGGCACCGGCATCGGCGCGTCCAGCAGGGCCAGCATCGTGCGCACCGCCGCCGCCGTCTCGCCGCGCCCCACCTGGATGGACGCAGCGATCTGCGCAGCTTCGACGTACTGTTCGGCACTTGGGCTCACGGCCTGGGCGATGCGCAGCGCCTCGTCCGCCTGGCCGAGCGCCAGCCGCAGCTTGATGACCGCGATCTTGTCGCCATCGAGGGTCAGGCAATGGATCGCGCGCTCCGTGTCGCCACCGCGCTGGTGGTTGAGCGCCGCCTTGCGGAACATGCCCAGCTGCTCGTAGATGGCCGCGGCATCGTTGAACGCACCGCTCAGCGCCAGCCGCTCCGCCGCCTGCTCCTGCTGGCCCATATTGAGCAGCATCTGCGCGGAGTTGCGGAAGTCTTCCGCGGCGTCGAAGCAAGCCTGCGCGCGCTTCCACTCCTTGGCCGCCTGCCAGAGCTGCGCCGCCTGCGGCCACTCCTCGCGCTGTTCGTGCAACTCCGCCTGCAGCTTGGCCGCCTTGCGGCCTTGCCCTGCGCGCACGAAGCGCGGGATCGCCTCGGCGATCTGGCCATCCTTCAAGAACAGCTCCGCCGATCGCGCCGCATCGCCCATGCCATCGGCCAGTTCAGCGGCCTGGCGCCACTCCGATGCCGCTTCCAACATACGCAACTGCGCGGATTGATTGCCAAGTTTTCGATAGCACAGCGCGGCGTTGGCGTAGTCCTTGCCCTGCTCGAACAGGTCCGCCGCCAGATCCCAGATCTCGACCTTCTTGTAGGCGCGCGCCGCGTCCAGGAGGCGATCGGCGCGGATGAAGTAGCGCGCGGCCAGCTCCCAGTTGCCCTGCTCCTGCGCGAGACGGCCTGCCTTGGCGAAGTTGCCTTCGCGCAGGGCGTCCTGCATCGGCGAGTCCTTCTCTGCCTTGCCCTTTGCGCCGAGACGCGCAACCCACCGCGACAGCCCATAGAAGCCGCCGATGAGGACGATCGCGACGATGGTGTAGGAGATGATGCGGGGGTCGAGGTGGTCCATGGAAACCTGATGCAGCGCCGCGCAAGTCTACACGACGACGCCAATCGCGCCAAAGATTCCAAGCAACATCTTGAAACTGCGTGCGACCCGCGGCAACGGCGGGCTAGCGGCCAGTCACGAGGATCTTGTAGCCATCCTCGAACAAAAGCCGGGACTTGCCTTCGTAGACCGCATCGACGATGCCATGTCCGAACGTGCGGTGGTCGACCAGCATGCCTGGCTTGACGGCCATCGAAGGCGTGTAGCTGACCGCGTCGCTGCGGTCGCGATCGGCCATGGCGCGCTGGTAGAGCACGCGCGTCGTGTGGCCGGCAGCGGCTTCCGCGGCCTTGGCGCGCGCAGTCGGTGCCCGCTTGGCCTTGGCGGGTGCAGCGGCGGCCGTGGCGGCCTCGCGCGCGGACTTGTACTTGTGCTCCGCGCCACAAGTGTTGCACTTCACCTTGGCGATCTCGCGACCGACCATCGCGAGGATGGTGTGGGTCAGCGCGAGGGCGCAGGGCGTGCAAAAGGCCTCGACGTCGCGACCCACATTGGGTTGAGCGGCGTCACGGGACAGTCGATGCAGGTTGGTCATTTGGCTCCGTCGGTCGAGTGGACAACGAAGCACCGCAGCGCGGACACGCCCACAGTGGCTCACTGCGCTGGATTCGACCGGCGGATAGTGTAGGCCGTATGGGCCCGCGGCGCAACCGTGGCGCGAGGCTCGACAGGCCGCGGCGGAGCGGCTAGCCTTCCTGCGTGCGCGGGATCGGGTGCCAACACCGGCCCTTGCGCGCGCACCGCCGTTGCCGGCCCCAGACCCGAAAGGAGACGTAGATGTCCAAGCCGCTTGTCGCGCTCCTGCTGTGCCTGGCCGCCCTCGCGCTGTCCTTGAGCGGCTGCGAGGCGATCGACAAGGCGCGGATGCGCATCCTCGGCGTCACGGTCGATCAGCCGGAGCCGGAGACCGCGGAGTGGGTCATCAAGCAGGCCCTGCTCGCCGCGTCCGACAAGGACGAGGAGCGCGGCTGGGCGAATTTCCAAAAGCTGCTGCACACTTCGGAGCGCACGACCAACGCCCTGCGCGGCTGGTACCAGGGCAACTGGCCGCGCATGCGGCACCAGGCGAACCTGTACCTCGATTCGCAAGGCCGCTTTGTGCTTCGGGATTTCAAGGTGCAGCAGAACGAGGGCATCGACTACTTCGTCGAGAACAAGATCCGCGACTTGCCGACGCCGTGCTCCGTATACATCGATCACAACAACAACAACCTGTGGCGCATCAAGCGCTGCAGTCTGTAGCCGCGACAGGCAGGGCAGATGGCGGTTCTTCGGCAGGCCTTTGAGAAGGGCATGGCGTCCGTGATGGCGCGTTGGATGCTGGACCACGGCAGCGACGCGGTCTTCGAGCGCATTGCCCACGCGAACGCGCTGACGCCCGATGCGCTCGAGCAATTGCGCAAGGAAACGCGGGTGTACCTCGAGAAGGTCCGCGAAGAGGGCGCGCCGTACAGCGAAGCCGTGCTCAGCGTCTGGCAGGAAGTCGCCAAGCATCTCCCGGACTTGAGCACGCTGACGCAGACTGCCGGCAAGGTCGCGTTGCAAGTGGCTGTAAAGTCGGCAGAAATGGCCGCCGCGCGTGCCCAGGATCTCGCCGAACAGCTGCGTTCCGCGCAGGCCGCCGCTCCTGCGGCTGCCGCCGACGAGGACGACGCATGAGCACGCTCGGCACCCTCGTGCGCCTCCCGCAGTATGCCAGAAATATCGGCAGGTTGCGTTTCGTCACGTCGGTCGCCGTGCGCCACGGCTTTGGCCACGTGCTGGTGCGCGCCGGGCTCGATCGCTACGCCGGCTTCCTGACGCGCAACCTCGCGATGAGCGCGTCGGAATCCGAACTGACCCAACTGACTTGGGAACACCGCGTCCGCCTCGTGCTCGAAGCGCTCGGGCCGACGTACATCAAGCTCGGTCAGGTGGCGGCGACGCGGCCGGACCTCATCCCGATGTCGCTGATCATGGAGCTGCGCAAACTCCAGGATCATGTTCCCTCTTTTGAGTTCGAGCACGTCCGCGCGACCATCCGCGAGGACCTCGGCATGGACGTCGACGAGGCGTTCGATGCCTTCGACCCGGTGCCGATCGCCGCGGCATCGATCGCCCAGGTGCACCGCGCGCGCCTCAAGACCGGCGAGCAGGTCGTCGTCAAGGTGCAGCGGCCGAACCTCGAGAAGATCATCCGTACGGATCTCGACCTGTTGCGCATGATGGCGGCGACGCTGGAGGAGCGCGTGCCGGAGTCGCGCGACTTCCGCCCCATCGACGCGATCGACCAGTTCGCGCGCGGGCTGACGCGCGAGACGGATTTCACAAACGAAATCAAGAATATAGAGCGGTATCGGATCCAGATCGCCGACCACCCGTTCATGCACCTGCCGATCACCTACCCGAACCTGTCGTCCAAGCGCCTGATCACGATGGAGTTCATCGACGGCGCCAAGGTGAGCGACAAGGACAAGCTGCAAGCCTGGAACATCGAAGGCAAGCACATCGCGGAAGTCGGCACGGCGCTGTTCATTTCCTCGATCTTCGAGCACGGCTTCTTTCATGCCGACCCGCACCCGGGCAACTTCTTCGTGCTGCCCGACGGCCGCATCGCGCTGA
>CAIXAA010000753.1 GCA_903917305.1 uncultured Myxococcales bacterium
CGCCACGAACGTCTGCGCGGGCAGGATCACTTCATCGCCGGGACCCACGCCAGCGACGGCCAGCGCCAGGTGCAGCGCCGCCGTCCCGCTGTTCAGCGCAGCCGGGTGGCGCATGCCGAGACGATCCGCAAGCGCGGCTTCGAACTCCTTGACGCGCAAGCCTTCGCTGATCCAGCCGGAGCGCAAGGTTTCGTCAGCCAGCGCGACCGAGCGCGCCGAGATGTGCGTGTGGAAGAACGAGATGCTCAAACGGAACTCCTGGATGCGAGACCGCGATCGTAGCCTTGGCCACCCGGCGTGACAAGGCTACCATCGGCGCGGGACCAGGCGGCGCGCCGGCGTCGGTCTCCTCCTTTGGGTGCGCTGGGCCTCGAATGGATCAAAGCGGCGCGACGGACGGCCCATGCTCCCCATCATCAAGCCCGTGTTCGGTCCCGAGGAGGAGGCGGCGATCGCCGCCGTGCTGCGCTCCGGCTGGGTGACGCAAGGCCCGCGCGTCGCTGAATTCGAACAGGAACTGGCCAAGATCGTCGGTGCGGCGCAGACGGTGGCGGTGACGTCGGCGACCACCGGGCTGCACCTGGCGCTGCACGCGTCCGGCATCGGCGCGGGCGCGGACGTGATCGTGCCGTCGCTGTCCTTCATCGCGACCACCAACGCGGTGTGGATGGTGGGCGCGCAGCCGGTCTTCGCCGATGTGGCCGCGGAACTGCCGAACGTGACGCGCGAAACGCTGGAGGCGGTCTGGACGCCGGCGACCAGGGCGGTGGTGGCCGTGCATCAACTGGGCGTGCCGTTCGACCGCCAAGGGATTGCGGATCTGTGCCGCCAGCGCGGCGCCGTGCTCATCGAGGACGCGGCCTGCGCCATCGGTTCGCGGCAGGCTGGGCAGGCGATTGCCCACGAGGCGCACCTGTCGGTCTTCTCGTTCCATCCGCGCAAGGTGCTGACGATGGGGGAGGGCGGCGCGATTGCCACGAAAGACGAGGCGTTGGCCGAGCGCCTGCGCCGCCTGCGCCACCACGGCATGTCGCTCAGCGATCTCGCGCGGCACGGGCAAGTGGGGCGGGAGCAGTACCTGGAGCCGGCATTCAACTTCCGCATGACGGACATCCAAGCGGCCATGGGGCTTGTGCAATTGCGGCGCCTGCCTGCGATTCTCGAGCGGCGGCAGGCGCTTGCCCAGCACTACGACCAGTTGCTGGCTGGCATGGCGGACGTGCGCCCGATGGCGCCGCCGGCCAGCGCGGAGTGGAACGTCCAGACGTATTGCGTGCGCCTGCTCGGGCGGACGGCCGAGCAGCGCGATGCCGTGCTGGCGGCGCTGAATGCAGCCGGCATCGGTGCGCGCCGGGGCATCATGGCGGCGCACGAGGAGGTCGCGTGGCGCAACCTGCCGCACGCCCCACTGCCGCACACGGAGGCCTGGGCGGCGCAATCGCTGGCTTTGCCGGTGGCGCACGATCTGCTGGCGGCTGATCAGGAGCGGGTGGTCGCGACCCTGGACGCCGCACTGCGCGGAATTCGACACATCGCCAGCCCGTGCTAGCCTTTGCGTCATGCGAGTGACCTTCATCCGCCATGGTGCGAGCGAGTGGAACGGCGGTTCCCGTCTCTGCGGCCAGACCGACGTCGCCTTGTCCACGTTGGGCCACAGCCAGGCGGCCGCCCTCGCCGAACGCCTGGAAGGGCGCCGCTTTGACGCGCTCTGGTCGAGCCCCTTGCAGCGCGCCAGCGTCACGGCCGGCTACGTCGGCGCCGCGATTGGCCATGCCGTCGTGACCGATCCGCGCCTGGCGGAGATGGATCTCGGGCAGTTCGAAGGCGCGCGCTTCGTCGACCTGCCGGTCGGCCCTGGCACCTTCCGCGATCGCTGGCAGAAGAACCCGGCCACCGTCCGCTTTCCGCAGGGCGAGAACCTGCGCGAAGTGGCCCAGCGCGCGTGGACCGTCCTGCAGGAACTCTACGATCGCCACCCGCACGGCCATGTCGTCGTGGTCTCGCACATGTTCACGCTGTCCGCGCTGCTGTGCCGCGTGCAGCGCATCCGCGTCGCGCGCTTTCGCGCGTTTGCCATCGACGTCGCGTCGATCAGCACGGTGCAGATGGACAAGGAAGGGTTTCGGCTGCTGTTGCTGAACGATACCAGCCACCTGGAGCTGGTCCCGGGTTCCGCGATGTTCTGCAGCAAGATCCTGCCGGAGCGCGGCTAGGCCGCTGCCGCCGCGACCGACACACCTGCACCGCACGCGTCCGTGCGCGGCCCCTCGGCGACCGCCTGACGCAGCAGCCGCGCGACCTCGTCCACGCTGTGCTGCCACGGGTAGCGCGCCACGACGCGCTGGCGACCGCGCTCGGCGCACATCTGGCGCAAGGCCGGATGCTCCTCCATCTCCAGGATCGCCGCCCGCAACGCCTCGACGTCGCCGGGCGGCACCAGGAAGCCGGTGTCGCAGTTGCTGACGAGGGCGCGCACGCCACCCACATCGGAACCGACGACCGGCACGCCCGATGCCAGGGCTTCCGCGGCGGCGACTCCGAACGATTCCTGAAAACTATTGAGGATGTAGAGATCGATGTCGTGGTAGAGGCGCGGCATCGCGTTCACCGGCACGAGGCCGTGGTCGACCACGCAGCGGGCGACGTGCGGATGCGCAGCCAGGAACGCCGCCACGTGGCCGCCATCGCCGCCGCGCCGACCGGCGAGGTGCAGCTCGATGCGCCCCGGCTGGCGGGCCAGCGGCTCGACGGCCTGCAGCAACTCCAGGCGGCCATAGGTGTAATCGTCCGACTTGAAGTGGCCGATGCGCAGCATCGCGTTGGCGGCGCGCGCCGGCGCCGGGCTCTGCGGGCGGAACTCCTCGGTGTCCACGCCAAACGGCACGATGGCGATGCGCGCCGCGAGGTCCGGGTGGTAGGTCGCGATCACGTCCGCCAAGGGCTGCGCGACCGCCGTCAGCGAATTCGCCCGCAGCAGCAGGGCGGTGCGCCACACGCGCTCCAGCCAGGACTCGCCCAGGCTCAGATCCTGGCGCACGTCGCTGCCCATGACCGTGACCACGAGTGGCCAGCGCGGGTTGAGCGCGATCAGCATCGCCGGGCGCGCAAACAGCCATTGCATGTAGACGACGTCAGGTTCGATCGCGTCGAGCGCCGCGTGCCACGCCGCTGCCGCCGACCAGACCGGCACGGTGCGCGTCGGCACCTGGACCGGATGCAAGGTCACGCCCGGCAACGAGACTTCTTCGCCGAGCTGACCGTAGGCGAGGTGCACCTCGAACCCGGCGGCCTGCAGGGCTTGCGTCCACCGGGTCGTGTGGTGGTTGGGCGCAAAAGCGACCATGGCGACGCGGAGAGGCCGGGATTTCATAGGCACCTTTGGCGTGACACAAGCGGGCCGCGGGCGGGTCCCCTGACCCGCTCACCGTGCAAGTGTGGCAGAATGCCACAACCCCTTAGGTGGCTCAATAGAAACTCGTGAAGACACGAAATCGCAACACTGGTCGCTGTCTTGGCGCGCTCGCTTGACACGACGGGCTGTTCCCGTAGCCTTCGAGCCAATTGCGGCAAAGCAGGTCTCCCTCATGTGCGGGTTTGTTGGCATTCTAGACAAGCACGGGCACGCGGCCCGCTTCCAGGATGCCGTGGCGCGCGGCAGCGACGCCCTGACGCACCGTGGCCCCGACGACTCCGGCACGTTCACCGACGGCCCCGTTGCGTTCGGCTTTCGCCGCCTCAGCATCCTCGACCTGACGCCCGCCGGCCACCAGCCGATGACCTCCCACGACGGCGCGTGGACGGTGGTCTACAACGGGGAAATCTACAACTTCATCGAGTTGCGCGCAGAGTTGGCGCACTCCGGCACGGTGTTCCGCAGCGATTGCGACACCGAAGTGCTCGTCGAAGCCCTGGCCGCTTGGGGCGTGCGCTGCTTCGAGCGCTTCAACGGCATGTGGGCGGTCCTCGCGTGGCACGCACCGAGCCAGACGCTCTGGGCCTGCCGCGGACCGTGGGGCATCAAGCCGCTGTACATGGTCGACCAGGGCGACTGGGTGGCCTTCGCCAGTGAGATCAAGGGTCTCAAGGCCATGGGCTGCAATGTCGGCGACGTCGATCCGGTCGCGGCGCGGCGCTTTCTCGACAATGGCGAGCTCGACTGCGACACGCGGACGATGTTCTCCGGCGTGCAGCGCCTCGAACCGGGCTACCGCTACCGCTTCCACGTCGGCGAGGCGGTCAAGAAGTTCCGCTACGGCGACGGCACGGAATCCATCGACGTTCCAAGGTTCTCCGAGGATGCGCGCGGCGAGGAGGCGTACGTCGACGCCTTTCGCTCGGCCTTCCTCGACTCCGTGCGCCTGCGCCTGCGCTCCGACATCGACGTCGGCACCTGCATGTCCGGCGGCCTCGACTCGACCGCCATCGCCTGCGCCGCCAGCCGCTTCCTGAGCGGCGAGCGCGGGGGCAACTGCCGCCACGCCTTCACCGCGCTGCTGCCGGAGTACGACGAGTCGCGCTTCATCCGCCCGGTGCTGGCGCAGACGGGCGCCGAATGGCACGTGACGGTCGCCGATGACGCCCACGTCCAGAGCAAGATCGACCACTTCTTTCGCGTCCACGACGAGCCGGTGCACTCCCTGAGCGCGCTGGCGGGCTTCCTGGTCATGGGCCTCGCCGCCGAAGCGGGCGTGCGCGTGCTGCTGAACGGGCAGGGCGCGGACGAGCTGCTCGGCGGGTATTCCTCTACGATCATCCCGTATTTGCGATCCCTGCTGAGCGAGGATGGCCTGAGCTACGCGACCTCGCAGTCGGTGGCGGAGGCGGGCAGCCTCTTTGCCGGGCTCGGGCTGATGCTGCGCGCGAACGCGGGCCTGGCGGCGCGGGCGCTGCCGGCGTCGGTGGAGGCGCTGCTGCGCGCCAACAGTGCGCGGGCGGCGGAGCGCTCCCCGGGTGCGGTCCTGACCCATCCCGGCGGGCCGCTGACGCTGCGGCAGACGCCGATGAAGCCGGCGAGCGACCGGCTGCGCGCCACGCTGCAGGATCAAGTGCACCGCTCGCCGCTGCCGCTGTACCTGCGCATCGAAGATAGCAATTCCTCGGCGCATTCCATCGAGGCGCGCCTGCCGTTCCTGGATCCGCAGGTCGTGGCGCTGGCGATGGCCGCGCCGTCCCGCCTGCTGCGGCGCGGCGGCCTGAACAAGTTCCTGCTGCGGCGCATCCTGCCGGGCCTGGTGCCGGATGTTGTTTGGCAACGTCGTGAAAAGATGGGATTTCCAGTGCCGCATGAGCGCTGGCTGCGCGGGCCGCTGCGCGGGCTGCTGCACGAGACGCTGGCGCCGGAGCGGGTCGCGGCGCGCGGCTGGCTCGACGCGGGGAGCGTGACGCGCTCCTTGAACCGCTTCGCCAGTGACACGAAAGCACCTTTGCCGCCTACGCTTTTGCGCGCGTTCCTGCTCGAGCGCTGGGCCCGCGACCACCTCGATCGCCAGCCGTCCTCCGCGACTTGACACCCCTGCCCGATGGCCTAGCTTTCCCGGCGCGGTCCCTGGGGCCCGCCAGGAGATCGCCATGCGCCTTTCCCTTTGCACCTGCGCCCTTGCCGCCATCGCCGTCGGCGCATGGACCACCTCGTGCAGCAGCAAGGCAGCTGAAACGGCAAAGGACGCGGCGGCTTCCTCCGACCTCGGCCCCGTCGATACCTGCCTTTGCCCGCCAGACACGGTCGCGAGCGAAGACGCCGCTGCCCCGCAAGACGTCATCGTGCCGCCAAAAGACACCGCTGCACCTGGACTTGCCTGCATCGACCTGCTCGCCTGCGCCTCCGCCTGCCCGGCAGTCGCTGCCGGCGCCGACAACCCGTGCGCCAAGGTGTGCGGCGCGCAAGGCACGGCAGCGGCGACGGCAGCCTTGGACGCCTTCGGCAGTTGCACGGTCTCGCTCTGCGCCGACGTCACCGAGACCCACGCCCGCATCGCATGCAGCTGGAGCAAATGCTTTGACAAAATGAGCGCTTGCGGCGAGTTCGGCACCGGCGCCATCGCCTGCGGCAGCACCGCCGCTTGCTTCGAGCGCTGCCTGCCCGGCGACTTCACCTGTCGCTACGGCTGCTTGCAGAACGCGACCAAGGAGGGCGCGGCCAGCTTCAAGGACCTCGGCGCGTGTGTCCAAGGCAAGTGCGGCGCGATCGCCGAAGGGCAGGCCAAGGCCGCCTGCATCGCCAGCAACTGCGTGAGCGAGGCAAACGCGTGCAAAGGCGCAGG
Source organism: uncultured Myxococcales bacterium (assembly GCA_903917305.1). Taxonomy (GTDB): domain Bacteria; phylum Myxococcota_A; class UBA9042; order UBA9042; family UBA9042; genus CAIXAA01. Next base: position 6,261 of record CAIXAA010000753.1, read on the forward strand.
CTTCGACTGCCTGGGCGAGCAGGCGTGCCTGGCCAAGTGCCCGGTCCCCTTGCCGAACAAGCCCAATACTTGCGAGGGGATGTGCGGCATGCTCGCCTCGGGCGCCGGCACGACCGCCTCCGACGCCTACATCAACTGCCAGACGCAGTGCGCGGGGTCGATCAACATCCCGGACTGCGTCAAGACCAAGTGCGGCGCGCAGCAGACGGCATGCTTTGCCGGATCCGGCACCCAGAGCTGCCAGACCGTCTACAACTGCGTCAAGGACAAGTGCGACGGCATCGGCGGCGACGAGGCGTGCATCGCGGGCTGCCTCGCAGATGGCACTGCCCCGGCAAAAGACGCGTACATTCAATACGAAGGCTGCATCTTGAAGTTGCTCGGCACCCAGCAGGCCAAGCGCGCAGGCTGCGTGTTCCCGTACGACGAGACGACGTGCCTTGGCCCGATCAAGGACCTGTGCAGCAACCAGTCCAACGCCTGCTTCCAGCCGAACTGATGGCGCGCGGCAGCTTCGCCACGCGCGCGTTTCTCCTGTTGTCTGGTCGCAAGCGAGCGCTTTCAGCGACTCGCCGCTCCGCGGAACGTTGGACCAATGAACCTGTGGGTGGCAATGAGGCTGGCGATGGATGAATTGACCGACATTCGCGAGGCGTTGCGCATCGTGCTGGCCGCCGTGGCGACGCTGCCGAGCGAGACGGTGGCGCTGGGCGACGCGCTCGGGCGC
>CAIXAA010000754.1 GCA_903917305.1 uncultured Myxococcales bacterium
GGCCCTGCGCGCGGCCCTGGAGGCGGTCGCGCGGGCGCGCGCGGCGCTGGCGGCGGACCTGGCGCCGGAGTTCATCGCCGCCGACCTGCGCGATGCCGTCACGGCGCTGGACGAACTGACCGGAGCGGTGGTGCCGGACGACGTGCTGGCCGCCGTATTCTCGCGCTTCTGCATCGGGAAGTAGGCGTCACGCCGGGCTTTTCTGCCCCTGCGCCAACGCTTCGCCATACGCCAGCCGCACCGCCGCCTCGCCGTGCGCGCGCTCGAGCCGTCGCAGCCCGAAATGCAGCCGCGCCACGGTGTTGAAGTGCTCCGTGAAGGCTGCGTTCAGCGCCGCTCCGGCGCCCGCACCCACCAGCGGCACCGCCTGCGCCAGCGTCTTCTCGCTGACCACGATGCCAAAGCGCGCGCCAATCAGCGTCGCCACCCGCAAGAGGGCCGGCGCCGAGCCGCGCGCCAGCGTCTCCGCCACGTCCGCCGCCGTCCTGCCACCCACGTACGCCGCCGCCGAACGCAGCGCCATGCTCAGGCCGAGCCGCGTCGTGTAATAGGCCGATTCAGTGGGGGAAAATCCGGTGGTCTGGCCTTCCAGCTCCACGTCGATCGGCGCCGGCATCTTGCCGCCGAGGGCCAGCACCTGCAGGCACTCCAGCTGCACCGCCGGATCGCGCAGATCCGCCCCAAAATCGCGGGCAATCGCGGCGATCGAGCGCAGCATGATGGCCGTCGTCACCGGCAGCTCCAGCGGCAGCCCGGCCAGGCCGAAAAAGCCACCGGCAAAGCCCGCCGCCGCCGCCGCCACCGTGTGCGCCATGCCGTGGCGGAACGTCGCGGCTTGGATCTCCTTGGAAGTTCCTGTTTTCTCTGGCGCCTGCGCGAGGCTGGTCAGCGCCAGGGCCATCGCCGTCTGCATCGACTTCTGCACGGCCTTTTGCACCAGCGCTTGCCCGCGCTGCGGCAGCGCCTGCACCAGCCGCTCCGCCGGCTGGCCGACGACGTCCGAGGCGCGCAGCAGCCAGCGCGGGTGCTCCAGGTACGCGACGGCCTCTGCGACGAAGGCGCGATCCTCGCTGGACAATCTCGCCATCTACCCCTCCGCGCTCCAGCGCTTGGACGCCAGCCGGGCCAGCGTCTGCCTGGAGAAATCGCCATAGCGATCTTCGAGGATCGCCGCCCGCGCCGCCCGCGAAAGTTGCAGGTAGAACGCGAGGTTGTGCAGCGTCAGCAGCGAGGCGCCCAGGCTCTCGCCCGCGACGAACAGGTGGCGGAGGTAGGAGCGCGTGAACTGCGCGCACACCGAGCAGCTGCAATCGGGATCCAGCGGCGTGTCGTCTTCCTGGAAGCGCCGGTTCTTGATCTGCAGGCGGCCGTCCCAGGTAAACACGTGGCCGTGCCTGGCGTTGCGCGTCGGCATCACGCAGTCGAACTGGTCGATGCCGTAGCCGATGCAGTGCAGCAGATCCTCCGGCGTGCCCACGCCCATGAGATAGCGGGCCTTTTCCGTGGGCATCCAGCGCGCTGTCGCCTCGCAGGCGGCGTACATCTCCGGAATCGACTCGCCGACCGACAAGCCGCCGATGGCAAAGCCTTCACAGCCGTCCTGGCTGCAGATCTCCGCGGCGTGCTCCTCGCGCAGCTTCAAGTCGATGCCGCCCTGGACAATGCCATACAAAGCACAGTCTTGCACGCGGCGCCGCGCCGCCTGGCAGCGCCCCAGCCACGCCGTCGTCCGCTTCATCGCCTGGCGGATCGTCTTTTCGTCGGCCTTGGCCGGAGGGCACTGGTCGAACGCCATCAAGATGTCGGAACCAAAGGCTTCTTGCAGCGCCACCGCCCGCTCCGGGTCGAGCACGTGGCGCGAGCCGTCGATGTGGCTCTGGAACACCGCGCCGTCGTCGGTGACCTTGCGGATCTTGGCCAGCGAGTAGACCTGGAAGCCGCCGGAATCCGTGAGGATCGGCCCGTTCCAGCCCATGAAGCGGTGCAGCCCGCCGGCGGCCTGGATGCGCTCCGCGCCGGGCCGCAGCATGAGGTGGTAGGTGTTCGACAGCAGGATCTGCGTGCCAATCTCCCGCAAATCGCGGGGATGCACGCCCTTGACCGTCGCCTGCGTGCCCACCGGCATGAAGATCGGCGTCTGCACCGTACCCGAGCGCGTCGTCAGCGTGCCGGCCCGGGCGCCGCTCTGCGCGCAAATGTGATTGAGTTCAAAAGAGTACATGGTCTACAACCAGCGCGTCACGTCGCGAGCGGTCTTGGTGCGCAGCGCCGGCATCTCCAGCGTTGGCCGGCCGAGCACGATGGCGCCGATGCGCTCCTCGCCGGCGCCGCCCTGCCAGAACCCGTTCAAATCCGTCGAGATCAGCGCCGCATTCGTCGACCACAGCGTGCCCAGCCCACGCGCCGTCGCGCCGAGCAGCAGGTTCTGCGTGGCGCACGCCGTGGCCGCGAAGTCCTCGCGATCGCGCTGCGCATCGTCCGGTGAGCGCGCGTACCCCACGGCGATCACCGCCGCCGCGCCGCCGAGCAGCGCGCGGATCTTGTCCTGTTTCCCCAGCAATCCTGCATCGATCGGCCCGTGGGCGTGCCCTTGCAGCCAGGCGCATGCGGCGTCCGCCAGATCCTGCAGGCGCTGCGGCCCGTGCGCCACGCAGAAGCGCCACGGCTCGGTGCGCTTGTGGTTCGGCGCCCAGATGGCCAGCTCCAGCAGCGCCTCCACCACGTCGCGCGCCACCGGCGTGCCATCGAACTGCTTGTGGGAGCGGCGACTGCGGATCGCGTCCTCGACCGTCATGCGGAGATTCCTCTGTGGCGGAGCTTGGTTCTAGACGGCATGCCGGCGCCGCACCTGCACGTCGTAGACCGGGCGCCCCTGGCGCTGGCCGGCGCGCGTCAAGGTCAGCAGCCCCAGATGCAACTGCGCGATCTTGCCGGAGTTCATGCGGATCGCGATGCGGTCCTGATCGATCACCTGCGTGACGACGCAGGTGCCCAGGCGCGGATGTTCCAGCGAATCTCCGGCCTTGAGCTGCGGCATCTCCTCGTCTTCCAGCAGGCGCGACGGCATCGCCTCCATCGCCACTCGGCCGCTGCGCACCGTCTCCGCGTCCGCCGACACCATGCGCACGCCGACGTCCAGCCAGCGCGCCAGGCCGGCGCGGTTGTCATCGAAGCGACGAAGCGTAATGTCATCGAAGGTTTGCAGCATCAGTTCGACCGAGGCCGACACGCCTTCGACCAGCACGCCGCTCGTCGTGTGCCCGCCTTCGCTGCCGAGCATCACGCGCACCACGACGTCGACCGCGTTGGCCTTCTCGGAGATCACCGCGCGCATCGCGCCGACCAGCGCCACGCCGGGCACCGCCACGGCGTTGCCGAAGCTGCCGTCGCTGAGCACGGGAAGCACTTGCGCATCGCGGAGATAGCCCGATCCTTCGGCCCAACCGGAGGCGATGCGGTAGTTCACCGCGAGGGCGTGCAGCGTCGCGCAAAGCGGCTGGCCGGGCGGCACTTCGCCGACAAAGCGGCGGCCCTCTCGCGTCTCCGTGAAGATCATGCTGGTTCCTCCGCCTCTCGCGCCGCCGGCCCTGAACGTCGACCTGTGGTGAACACCGCTGGGCCGTCTTTTGCTCCGCCGCGTGAGCGCAACGGTCCGGCAGCAGAAGCTAGCGCCGCCGCAGCATAGTGTCCACGTCACCGCAGCGCAGCGAAAGGCCTTGCTCGCGAAAGATCAGGCGTGCGATGAAACACCAGTGCGCGCCACGGGCAGCGCCAGCACGCGCCGCAGCGTCGCACGCAAGCCCGCTGCATCGAACGGCTTGTCGAGGCATTCGTTCGGCACGCGCTCCAGGAAATCGCGCACTTCGGGCTTGAACACCCCACCGCTCAAGAACACCGTGCGCGTCGCGAGGCCCGGTGCGTCGTGCTGCAGTTCCTCGAACAGCGCCATGCCGCTCATCTCCGGCATCATCAGGTCGCAGACGACGGCATCGAACGGTTCGCCGGCGCGCACCATCCGCAGCGCTTCCCCCGCTTGCGTCGTGGTCGTGACGTCGAATTCGGATTGCAGCATGCGGCCGATCACGGTGACGATGAGTTCCTCGTCATCGATGACCAGGATGCGCGGCGGCTGGCCTGCGGATCGTTTCTCAGCCATGGCGAACACTCCGCGCGGTGCGCCGCATCCTGTCCCGTACGCTGCTGCCCGGCACGCTTAGTGGCGTCAGGCGCAGCAAAGGACGAACCATCGAGGCACAGCCACCGTGTGACCGCAGCATAGCACTCACGCCGGCACTTCGCAGCGGCGTTTTTGGGCTCCACCGCCAGCGAATGCGGTCGCGCGCCGGAGCGCCTGTCCCGCGGCCGCGCCAGGTCCAGTGACAAGATCGCCTGTTGCGGGATGATTTTGCTTCGCGCCGCGCCCGACGCTATCCTGACGTCCACGATTGCCTGACGTGGAGTCTGCCATGCCCGCCCGTTCCATCCGCGCCCTCCTTGGCCTCGCCTGCCTGTTCGCCGTGGCGCTGCCCGCGCCCGCCAGCGCTTGCGGCGGCTGCTTCATCCCGACCGTCCAGTCCGGCACGGCCTCGCCCGTGCTGCAAGATGCCGAACGTGTGCTGTTCTTGCGCGACGAAAAGACCAAACAGTCCACGGTCTGGGTCGAGGTGCGCTACAACGGCCCGAGCGACGACTTCGGCTGGGTGCTGCCCCTGCCCAAGGTGCCCAAGGTCGGTGTCGGCTCGGCGTACCTCTTTGATCGCCTGGACTTGGGAACGGCGCCGCGCTTCACCACCACCGCCGGCAGCTCCGAGAACTGCAACAGCGCCGCGATGGGCGGCGGCGGCGGCATCGGCTGCGGCTCGACTGCGACGAGCGCTGGCGTGGCCGACAGCACCGCGAGCAAGGGCCGCCTGCCGGGCGACAACAACCGCGGCGTGACGGTGCTGGTGCACGATCAGGTTGGGCCATATGACTATGTGATCATTGAGGGAAAAACGGCGGATGGTCTCATCGCCTGGCTGAACGCGCGCAAGTACGCCATCCCGGATCTGGCCAAGTCGGTGATCGCCGCGCACGTGCAGAAGGGCGACGTGTTCGTGGCCGTGCGCTTGAAGACCGGTGCAACTGCGCAGGAAGTCAAGCCGATCACGCTGACGATGGACGACACCGAGCCGTGCGTGCCACTGCGCCTGACCGCGATCGCCGCGGTGGACGATCTGAACGTCGAGGTGCTGCTGGGTGGACCCGGCCAGGCGATCCCGAAGAATCACCTACATGTGTGGATCAACCCGATGAAGCTCGACTGGTTCGATGGCGCCTCGAACTACAGCCAGGTCGTCTCGGCCGCCATCGACGAGGCCTCCGGCCGTGCCTTCCTGACCGAGTTCGCGGGCGCCGTGCCGACCAGCGTGACCGTGCCGGCGACGCAGCTCTACGGTTCGCCGACGGTCGAGCCGCTGATCAACCTGGCGTCGCTGGACACCAGCGGCATCGCGAAGGCCAAGCACGTCTCCGACATCATCGTGGCCATCCACGCGAACGGCTTCCCGATTGTCAGCGAGACGGCGCTCCTTCTCGAGCAGCACCTCGGCCTCGCGGCGCAGGCGGGCACGGACAACCTCTTGAAGTTCTATCAGAATGCCCACGAAGGCGACTACACGCTGCTGCCGGCCGACGTGACGGCGGCGGCGCTGGCGCAGGACATCGACCAGAACTTCACGCAGCCGCTCAAGGACGTCCTGCCGCTCCTGCAGGGTGCGCAGAAGCTGACGCGCCTCGTGATGCGCATCTCGCCCAAGGAGATGACCAAGGATCCGATCTTCGGCTTTCATCCTGGCTTGCCGGACGTGGCGCGCGATCACGCGGCGACGGTGAACACGGTGTGCCCGAACGGCTCGGCGGCGACCGCCTACCGCCTGACGCTCAAGGGCGTCGGTTCCTACGTGATCGACGCGAGTACCGCCCAAGGTTCGGCCACTTCCGCGCTGGCGAACAATGCCGTCGATCCGCGGTTCAAGGCGGCGCCGGCGGCTTCGCTCATCGAGCTGGTGGACGAGACCGGCGATCCAGTGGCGATCCACCCGGACGACATCGACCTGGTCGACGGCGCGATCGCCGGCGCGCACTTGGGGACGCCGTCGCTGCCGGCCGGCATCACGCTCAAGAAGGCGCCCGCGCGCTGGAAGCCGCCGGCCAACGATGCTATCTATTCGTCCGGCAGTGTCAATGCGACCAGCGCCGCCTGTGCTTTGGCGCCGACGGCGCGCGGTCCGGCGGCGCTCGGCCTGCTGCTCTGCGGCGCCGCGCTCAGCATCCTGGCCCTGCGGCGCCGCAAACGGGAATAGCGCCCGCGCTCAAAGGTTTGACGCCTCCAGGTGCGCCGTCTATCGTTCCGCGGTCGCGCCGCTCTTGCCCCGGCACGCACAAGGTTCGCATGATCACCCGCATCCTCTTCACGTTCGCCGGTCTTTGCCTGCTCGCCGCGCTGCCGGCTTGCGGTCCCGGCTACCTCGACCTGGCCGAGAAGGTGCCGGCGACCACGGTCAACCGCGAGGTGTTCGAGGTCCTGAAGACCTACCACGCCGCGATCGAGGCCAAGGACATCGACGCACTCAAGCCCTTGATCTCGCAGCGCTACCACGAAAATGGCGGCACGACGGACAAGGAGACGGACGACTACGGCTATGACGGCGCCATCAAGCGCCTCGTCATGGTGCGCGACAACGTCAAGAAGGTGCAGTTGCGCTTGAAGCTTCTGGACATGCAGGTCAAGGGCAACGAGGCGACGGTGGAAATCGAGTTCGTCGGGCGCGTGCTGGTGACCGAAGGCGGCATCGACAGCTACAAGACCTGGGACGACTTCAACCGCATGACCCTGGCCAAGGAAGGCGGCCATTGGCTGTTCACCAGCGGGTTGTAGCAGTCGTTCTAGCGGCTTGCGCGTCGCTGGCGACCGGCGGCGCTTCCGCGGCGCCGCTGGAGGAGTCGGCCCTGGCGCGGGAGGCGCGCGACGACCTCCTGCACGGCCACCCGGACGCGGCGCTGCTGCTGTTCGAAGCGAACGCCACGGAATCGAAAACAACCGTTGATCGGCGGACTTGGGTTGCCGCGGAGGCGCTGGCGCTGAGCCAGACGTTGGCCGCGCTCGGGCGCTATCCGGAGGCGCGCAAAGTGCTCGCGCCGCACCTGCAGGGCAAGAAGCC
>CAIXAA010000755.1 GCA_903917305.1 uncultured Myxococcales bacterium
GCGTGGTCGCGTATGGCTGCGAGACGGCGACGGGCCCCAAGAACACGCCGCCCGCGTGGACGGTCGTCGTGCCGGTGCCTGGCGCGGGCCTCATCGTCGCGTGCCTGCCGCTCGACCAGGACTTCGCGCGCAACCTCGCGGGCAAGACCGGCGTGCACGTGGCCATCGTCAGCGAGGACGGCACGGTGTTCGCCAACCCGGGCGCGCTGCCCACCGCGCTCATCGCGACCGCCAACAAGATGGGCGGCCACGGCTTTGATCGCAGGGACGGCAGCCTGGCGTGGTTGCGTTTCGATCCCAAGGAGTTGGAAGGCGCGCACGCCCATGTCCACGTCGTCGCGGCCATGTCCGTCGCCGGCGTCGAGAAGGCCGTGCACGAGCACCTGGGCGTCGCTTTTGCCGTCATCGCGCTGGCGGCGCTGATCTCGATGGCGTTCGGCATTCGCATCGCCAACGTCATGTCGCACGGCTTGAAGCGAATCAGCTTTGCCTACCAGGAGATGGCCAAGCAGCGCTACGTCAAGGTGCCGACCATCACGACCGGCGACGAGCTGGAAGACCTGGCCACCGGCTTCAACACGATGGTCGATGGCCTGCAGGAGCGCGACAAGCTCCGCACCACGATGGGCAAGTACATGACCGAGGAGGTCGTTGCGCACTTGATGGCGGGGGACATCCGCCTGGGCGGCGCCAAGCTGCACGTCACGGTGCTGTTCAGCGACATCCGCGGCTTCACGTCGATTTCGGAGCGCATGTCCGCCGATGAGCTGGTCGGGTTGCTCAACGAGTACTTCACGGCGATGGTCGGCATCGTCATGGAAGAAGGCGGGGTGGTCGACAAGTACATCGGCGACGCGATCATGGTCGTGTTCGGCGCGCCGGTGCAGCGGCCGGACGATTCGGTGCGCGCGGTGCGGGCGGCGGTGCGGATGCGCGGCGCGCTGGCCAAATTGAACGAAAGCTTCACCGCCAGGGGCAAGCCCATCTTGCGCACGGGCGTTGGCTTGCATACCGGCGAGGTCATCGCGGGCAACATCGGCAGCGAGCAGCGCATGGAGTACACGGTCATCGGCGACACGGTGAACCTCGCGTCGCGCCTGGAGTCTGCCACCAAGGAGCTGGGCGTCGACATCGCCATCAGCGAAGACACGTGGCGCGAAGTGCAGGAGCACTTCGTCGGGCGCGCGGTGCGCGAAATCACGGTCAAGGGCCGCGAACAGCCCGTGGTGGTGTACGAGGTCACGGCGGAAAAAGTCTAGCGATGACAGGTGCTAGCCGATGGCGGCGCTCTGGTGCGCCAGGGCCGCGCGTATCCTGAGAGCATCCACCCAAGAGGAGGATGCTTCATGTACTGGCAACCCCAAATCGCCTTTCGTGACATGCGCCGGTCGATCGCCCTCGAAGCGTTGGTGCGCGAACGCATTGAGCGGCTCAACCTCTACCACGCACAGATCCGCAGTTGCCGTGTCGTCATCGCGCGGGTGCAGAAGCGCCAGCGCCAAGGCCAGTTGTTCAACGTTCGCATCGACATGACGGCGCCCGGCGGCGAACTGACCGTCGACCGTGATGCCGCGGAGGATGTCCACGTGGCGATCCGCGACGCCTTTGATGCCATGCGCCGTCGCCTGGAGGACCTGGGCCGCAAGGTGCGCGGCGACGTGAAGACCCACGAGGTCCCGTTGCAGGGCACGGTCGCGCGCCTGTTTCCGCATGACGGCTACGGCTTCATCGACGTGGGGGGCGATGAGTACTACTTCCACCGCGAAAACGTGGTGCAATCCGGGTACGACCAGCTGCATGTGGGCGACAGCGTGAGCTTCTTGCCGGACGAGACCGGCGACAGCCCACAGGCGCACCGGGTGTCGGTGACCGACGCCGTGCGACCCACGCAGATGGCCTAGCGGGACAAGGGGCTCAATCCGAAGAAGGAGGCGCCTGCCATGGATGAATGGACGACCCAGCAAAGGGCGCAGCTCAAGGCGGCGCTGGACAGGCGGTACAAGGAGTTGCTGGCGATGGTGCGCGAGGAGCTGCGCAGCACGGAGCAGCCTACGTGGCTGGCACTGGCGGATCGCATCACCGACATCGGCATCGAGTCGGTGGCGGACGTGCTGACCGAGGCGCGCGCCGTGTCGGTCGACCACCACGTGCGCGAGCTGCGCGCCATCGAGGCGGCGCGCCTGCGCGTGCGCCAAGGGCGCTACGGCGAGTGCGTGGAGTGCGGCACCGACATCGCGTTCGACCGCCTGCGCGCGCTGCCCACGGCGGAGCGCTGCATCACCTGCCAGCAGGAGCACGATCAGGCCTACGGCGGCAGCGTCTTGCCGACGCTGTAGGCGCTGCCGTTGCCGCTTTACAGCGCCCGGCGAACCAAGCACCATCCGCTCCTCGCCGAGGAGCCCAGCATGATCGACCTGTACAGCTACGACACATCCAACGGGATGCGCGCACGGATCCTCCTTGAGGAATGCGAACTTCCCTACCAGCTGCACGCGGTCGACCTGCTCAAGGGGGAGCACCGCAAGCCGGAGTTCCTCGCCCTGAACCCCGCGGGCGCGATTCCGGTGCTGGTGGATGACGACGGTCCGGACGGCGTGCCGCTGACCCTGACGCAATCGTCGGCGATCCTGTTGTACCTGGCGGAAAAGACAGGCCGTTTCTTGCCGACCTCGGCGCGCGAGCGCGTCCTTTGCTACCAGTGGCTGTTCTTCGCGGCCACGGACTGCGCGACCTCGACCGGCATGATCTACCTGAGCAAGGGCGCGGTGCCCGACAAATCAGACGCGAATTCGATGTGGTGGGAGGAGCGCCTCGTGCGCCAGCTCCGCGTCGCCGATGCGCGCCTGGCCAGGTCCGAGTGGCTCGCAGGGCCGCTGACGGTGGCCGACTTCGCGCTGTATCCGATTGTCGCGGTGCGGCGCGCCCTGGTCGAGAAGGCCGGCGATCTTCCGAACTTGCTGCGCTGGGCCGATGCGCTCGCCGCGCGACCGGGCGTGGCGCGCGCGATGGCTTGGGCGGAGTAGCTTGCGCTACGGCTGCGCGGTCCCGCCGAGCTTCGTCTCGCTCGGCGCGAGGTAGATCTCCCCGCCGTGCTTGGCGAACTCCGCGCTCATCGCCGCCATCCCGGCTTCCTTCTCTTGCCGCGCCGCTTCATCGCGCACGTCCTGCGTGATGCGCATCGAGCAGAAGTGCGGCCCGCACATCGAGCAGAAGTGCGACGTCTTGGCATTCGGCGCCGGCAGCGACTCGTCGTGCAATTCCCGAGCGCTCTCCGGGTCCAGGCTCAAGTTGAACTGGTCGTCCCAGCGGAACTCGAAGCGCGCCTTGGACAACGCGTTGTCCCGGTCCTGCGCGCCCGCGTGCCCCTTGCCCAGATCCGCCGCATGCGCGGCAATCTTGTAGGCAATCACGCCGTCCTTGACGTCCTGCCGATCCGGCAACCCCAGGTGTTCCTTGGGCGTCACGTAGCAGAGCATCGCCGTGCCGTACCAGCCGATCATCGCCGCGCCGATCGCGCTCGTGATGTGGTCGTAGCCCGGCGCGATGTCGGTGGTCAGCGGCCCCAGCGTGTAGAACGGCGCCTCGTGGCACAGCTCCAGCTGCAAATCCATGTTTTCCTTGATCTTGTGCAGAGGCACGTGCCCCGGCCCTTCGATCATGGTCTGCACGTCGTGCTTCCACGCGACCTCGGTCAGCTCGCCGAGCGTCCTCAGCTCCGCAAACTGCGCGGCATCATTGGCATCCGCGATGCAGCCCGGCCGCAAGCCATCGCCAAGACTGAAGGCGACGTCGTACTTCTTCATCACCTCGCAGATCTGCTCGAAGCCGGTGTAGAGGAAGTTCTCCTTGTGGTGCGCCAGGCACCAGCGCGCCAGGATCGCGCCGCCGCGCGAGACGATGCCGGTCAGGCGGTTCGCCGTCAGCGGCACGTGCTCCAGCCGCACGCCGGCGTGGATCGTGAAGTAGTCGACGCCCTGCTCTGCCTGCTCGATCAGCGTCTCGATGAACAGATCCAGCGTCAGATCCTCGGCTTTGCCGCCGACCTTCTCCAGGCACTGGTAGATCGGCACCGTGCCGATGGGCACGGGGCTGTTGCGCAGGATCCACTCGCGCGTCAGGTGGATGTCCTTGCCGGTCGACAGGTCCATCACCGTGTCGGCGCCCCAGCGGATGGACCACTGCAGCTTCTCGACCTCGTCCTCGATGGACGAACGGATCACCGAATTGCCGATGTTCGCGTTGATCTTGGTCAGGAAGTTGCGCCCGATGATGACGGGCTCCAGCTCCGGATGGTGGATGTTCGCCGGCAGGATGGCACGCCCGCGGGCGATCTCGTCCCGCACGAACTCCGGCGTGACACTCTCGCGGATGGCGCAAAAGCGCATTTCTTCCGTGATGATGCCCTGCCGCGCGTACCACATCTGCGTCGGCGTCTTGTCGCCGGCGCGGGCGGCAATCCACGCGGCGCGCCGCTTGGGCAACCCCTGACGCGGATCGCAGCCTTGAGGTCCAGTCGTATCATAGACTTGCAGGCGCGAGCCGTCCGTCAACGCGATCTCGCGCACCGGCACCTGCAGGTCGCCGATCTCGACCTTGCGCGAGCACGGGAAGCTCGCCTCCAGCGGCGCCAACTTCGTGTCTTGCATCAATTTTCCCTGCCTACCGGTGGACGACGACGCGCTTGACCTGCACCGGAACGACCGGCC
>CAIXAA010000756.1 GCA_903917305.1 uncultured Myxococcales bacterium
CTCTGCGCGCAACCGCTGGCGCTCACGACGCAATACCCGGCGGCCGTGGCCGTGCAGAAGCCCTCGACCTTGCAGCCGTCGCCGGCCTGGCAGTCCGCGGTGGTGGCGACGCAGCTGCCCTGGCGGAGCGTGCAGCGGCCGGTCTTGCAGGTCGGCCCGGCCTTGCAGCTCTCGGCCGTCGCGACGCAGAAGCCGTCGGCGTTGTCGGTGCACAGCGACTCCAAACGGCAGCCGTCGCTGTGCTGGCAATCGCTGTCCGTCGCCCGGCATGCGCCGTCCACGACCGTGCAGCGCCCGAGCAACGCGCAGCCCAACGCCTTCTGGCAACTCGCGGCCGTGGCGATGCATTGACCGCCCGAAGCATGGCAGGTGCCTTCGCTGCGGCAGCCGGCGGTCGCGGCGCAGTCGCTGTCGGCCACGGCGATGCAGTGCGTGAGGTCGAACGCGCAGCGGCCGAACGTGGCGCACTGGCCGTTGTCGCGGCAGACGGCGGCACCCTCGTCGGCGCGCAAGTCCCTGCAGGCTGTGCACAAGCCGAGCACACAGCAGGCGAGCCCGATCGTGGCCACGAAACGCATGTGCTGGCCTCCTCCGCTCCTGCACAGCATGGCGGGCGGCGTGGCCGTGGGGCAAAGGATCGGCGCGGGGCTGGCGGGGCTGCTGGGGTTTCGGTTCCGGCGCCGGCTCGGGCTCCGGCTCCGGCTCGGGTTCGGGCTCCGGCTCCGGCTCCGGCTCGGGTTCCGGTCCCGGCTCCGGTTCGGGTTCCGGTCCCGGCTCCGGTTCGGGTTCCGGTCCCGGCTCCGGTCCCGGCTTGACCCATGATCTCGCCAACCCCATCCAGCTGCTGTAACATCGCGGCATGAGCCACTCGACCTGCCGCGCCCTCCTCGTCGTCAGCCTCCTCGCGCTCTGCACCGCTTGCGGCCACAGCCGAAAGCGCAGCGGCGTCCACGGCGGCCCGATGGGCCACCTGGAACTGCTCACCTACGGCCGCGAGCTCTACGATCTCCGCTGCCTTCCCTGCCACGGCCCGCACGGCAAGGGCGATGGTCCCGCCGCCGCGGCGCTGCAGCCCAAGCCGCGCAACTACGCCGACAAGGCTTGGCAGGACAGCGTCACGGACCAGCGGATTTCGCAGGCGATCGTCGATGGTGGCAAGGGCGTGGGCAAGAGCCAGCTGATGCCGCCGCAGAGCGACCTGCGCGACGATCCCGAGGCGGTCAAGGCGATCGTGACCATGGTTCGCTCCTTCCGGCCGAAGTAGACGCCGCCGGCAAAGCCTGTAGTCAACCAGTCCAATCTGCGCCACACTGCGCCTTCGCGCGCCCCGCCCGCGCGTCCCCGAGGTCGCATGGCCGCCCCTCCGCCCTGGCTGGCGGACATCCAGCTGATCACCTTCGACTGCTTCGGCACGCTGCTCAACTGGCGCGCGGCGCTGGAGCAGGTCGAGATCCGTTCGCGCGAGGACTTCGAGCAGTTCGAGCGCGAGTCGCTGCGCATGCAGGAAGCCGACAACTGGGTGCGCTACACGGAAGTCCTCAAGTCCGCGATCAGCAAGACCAAGCCGAACCTGCGCCCCGCCATCATCGGCCTTTTCGCCGACGATTTCGGTCGCATGGCCGCCTTCCCGGACAGCGCGCGGGCGCTCGCCGTGCTGCGCGACGCGGTCAAGGTCGGCGTGCTGTCCAACTGCGATGCCAACCACCAGCTCGACGTCATCTCGACGCTGCGCGTACCGTGGGATGTGTGCATTACGTCGCAGGAAATTCGCGCCTACAAGCCGTCGGACCGCGCCTGGGACGCGATGGTGCGCATCGGCATCGCGCGCTCGGCCGCGACGCGCGACGCGTGGCTGCATGTCTCGGCTTTTGCTCGCTATGACCTGTTGCCGGCCAAGGCGCGCGGCCTCAAGACCTGCCACGTGCAGCGGCCAGGCGGCGATGAGCGGCCGGCGGCGGATCTCGCGGTCGCGAGCCTGGACGAGCTGGTCGAGCAGGTGCTGGCCGCCAAGCAAGGGCCGCTGCTCTACGAAGTCGAGTCGACCTGCGCGGATGCGTCCGTGGCGGAGCGCCTGCGCGCCTGGCTGCAGGCCGAGCAACTGCCCGCGCTGCGGCGCATTCCCGGCGTACGCGGCGCGCAGCTGGTGGAGCGCGAGGACGGCGTCCTGGTCGAGCAGTACGTGTTTGGCGGCCGCCACGAGTACCAGAATTACGTCGCGTCCTACGCCGCGGAGCACCGGGCGGCCGTGCGCGACGTCTTCGAGCGCAGCGTGGATCGGCAGGTGCGGGTGTCGGTGATTCGCGCAAGAGCCTGATTGGACGCGCTTCCTCCTCCGGAGCCGGAGCCGGAGCCGGAGCCGGAGCCGGAGCCGGAGCCGGAGCCGGAGCCGGAGCC
>CAIXAA010000757.1 GCA_903917305.1 uncultured Myxococcales bacterium
AGCAGCGCACCGCGGCCGTCGGGCCTTGCGCGGGCACCGTGCCGGCGATGGCGCTCTGGTCGTTGACCGTGTCGCGCGTGGCGAAGCCGGGTCCGTAGCTGCCGTAGAGCGACACGCCGACGATCAGATCGATGCTTCCGGTGTAGACGCCGCCGCCGACGTACACGTCGCGCTTGCCGGCGGCGGCCGCGAGGCTGAGGCCCTTGGCGATGGTCGCGACCGGCAGCGCGCGCGTGCCGGGATTGCCATCGACGCCGGATTTCGCAACGAAGATCGCCTTCTTCACATCGCCGTCGACGCCGTCGCAGTTCTGGTCGACGCCGTCCGGTTCGTCCAACTCCCCGAGGTACAAGCACTCGCAGCCGTTGGCCAGGTTCTGGTCCATGTCGACCCAGCCGGCCTCGCAAGCGAGCGTGCACCCGGCGACACCGCCGCTGCCGAGGACCGCGCAGCCGGCCGTCGCATGTGCGCCGGGCAGGGCGCACGCCTTGGCGCAGCTGCCGCAGTGGTCGATCGACAGGTACAAGCCGGTGGCGGCATCGAGGAAGTCCTCGTCCGTGGCGCCGTCGCAGTCATCGTCCTGGTTGTTGCAGGTTTCCGTTGCCGCGATCGGGCCTTGGCATCCCGCGCCGCCGCCCGCGCAACCGTACACGCCCGCGCAGGTGCCCGCGGGGCTGACGGTGACGCACGGATCGCCGGCGCCGGCGATGTCGTCGGTCTTGCCGTCGCAGTCATCGTCCAGGCCGTTGCAGGTCTCGGTGGCCGCCATCGGGCCGTCGCAAGCGAGCGCGCCGCCTGCACAAACCTGCAAGCCCGGGCAGGATCCGACGGTGTTCGACGTCAGGCACTTCGAGCCAATCCCGGCCACGTCGTCGGTCTTGCCGTTGCAGTCGTTGTCCAATCCGTCGCAGCTTTCGACACTTGCGCTGAGGGCGCTGCACACCGTCCAGCCTGTCGCGGCGTCGCAGGTCTGCGTGCCGGCGCAGACGCCAAGGCCACTGCCCGTGCTGCAAGTCCGCGTCTGGTTGGCATTCTTGCTGCCGCAGGTGCAGGAGCCGTTGACGGGCTGGCAGGAAGGCCCGGCCGCACCGGGAAGGCAGGCGAAGCCCGCGGGGCAGCTGGACAAGTCTCCGGCGGTGACGCACGGGATGAAGCAGAAGGTGCCCTCGGCGCCGACGCTCGCGCACGTGCCGCCGACGCACGTCGCGTCCACCTGGCAGGGCGCGCAGGCAAAAGCCGGGGAGGGCACGCAGCTTGGCAGCGTCGGCGCGCCGGGATCGAAGCAGACATAGCCGGCGGGGCAGCCGACGAGGCACGGATTGGCCGGCGTGGCGTCGACCGGAACGTCCACGGGCTCGGCCACGTCCGGCGCGGCATCAGGTGTTGCATCTGCAGGCATATCAGTAGTTTGTGCATCATCGGCTGCGGCGTCGCCCAGGGCGAAGTCGGGCTCGCTCAGGCCGTCGAGCTGGGCGTGAACGTCATTGAGCGGCCCGGGACCGACCACGCCAGAGCGCGTCGCGACGGACTCGCTGCAGCCGGCGATCGCCAAAAAGGCAAGCGCACATGCGACTGTGTGCAGCGAGGCGCGGTTGGGGGCGAGCAGGGACGGCATGCCGGAAGTCTCCGCGCTGGCGGACGCACACAAGTCCTCACTGTACGCCGGCCGGCGCGCCGCAGCCACCGCGGAGTCACGCACGGGATCGCCAAGAATGGCGATCCGCGTGGCAGTGTTGTTGGGCCGCAAGCTCACCCGATGCGGGATTCGCCGCGGCGGGTCGCCAGAAAGTGTCATTTCCGGCGACCCTTTCATGGCTCCGGCAGCGTCGCGGCGTTCCACGTGTGCGTCTCGATGCCGCCGAGGCCGCCTTCGATGAGGCGCTCCAGCTCGGCGTAGACGTCCTGCATGGTCTCGGGCAGGTCCTTGGCCGACAAGCGCTTGAAATGCGACCAGGAATCGTAGCCGTGGATCTCGGTCACCAGCCAGCTGTCGGCGTCCTCCAGCCAGACCTCGAACTGCGCGACGCCGAGATCGTAGGCGTGATCGCGGATCTGTCCGAGCAGATTCAACAGCTTCGGACGTTCATTCGGGTCAACGCGGTATCGATGCTGCACGACGAAGGCGCCCAGACGAAACTCCTTCACGGCGCCCCCTGTCTTCCCTCAACAAACCTCGCCACGCGCCACAAACGTCTGAAAGTCCTGCTACTTCCAGACAAGGCAGCGCAGCTTCTAAACATTGGCCGAAGGCCATCAAAACGGAATGTCGTCGTCGCCCGGCG
Source organism: uncultured Myxococcales bacterium (assembly GCA_903917305.1). GTDB lineage: Bacteria > Myxococcota_A > UBA9042 > UBA9042 > UBA9042 > CAIXAA01. The sequence continues at coordinate 2,283 of CAIXAA010000757.1, forward strand.
CGAAATCGTCCGGCGTCGGCTCCATGCCCGGCGCGGCGCCAGCGGGACGCGGCGCGCGGCTCGGCTCGCCGGGGGCGCGCTCGGCGCCACCTTCGGCGCGGCCGCCGAGGAACATCACGCGATCACAAATGACTTCGGTCTTGTAGTGCTTGAGCCCCTCCTTGTCGGTCCAGTCGCGCGTCTCGAGGCGCCCCTCGACGTAGACCTGGCTGCCTTTCTGCAGGTAGCGCTCGCAGTTCTCGGCGTCCTTGCCCCAGACGATGACCGTGTGCCACTCCGTCTTGGTCTGGCGCTGACCGTCCTGACCGGTCCAGGTGTGGTCGGTGGCGAGGCGCAGGTCGCCGACGGCCTTGTTCGAAGGCGTGTAGCGCAGTTCCGGCGCCTTGCCGAGGCGGCCGATGAGGATGACTTTGTTGACGCTGGCCATGGTGCTCCGGGCGGAAGGGAGGTTGGGCG
>CAIXAA010000758.1 GCA_903917305.1 uncultured Myxococcales bacterium
GCCGGCCTCAAGGCCGACATCCAAAGGCGTATCGACACCTTGCTGGGCATCGCGGCGCAGAACCGCGAGGCCCGTCCGGAGCTGGCGGCCCAAGCGCTCGGGCGTGTCGTGGACCTGGAGCCGGGGCGGCTCGCGGCGCGGCTCGACCTCGCGGCCCTGCTGCTGGAGCTGGGGCGCAACCTGGAGGCCGTGACATTGCTGAGTCCTATCGATGGGTTGGCCCCGCTGAGCGCCCGAGCGCACCTGCTGCTCGGCGTCGCGTGTCACGGCCTGGGCGAGCTGCAGGAGGCGCTGGCGCGGCTGCGCGCGGCGCTGTTCCTCGATGCGGACCTCACGCTCGGGCACTACTTCATGGGCAAGACGCTCGAAGCGCTCGGCGAGAGCGCCGGCGCCGTCCACGAATATACGCAGACGATTCGCTGTGTTCACCTGCATCCGGCCGAACGGCTCGATTTGGGCATGGCACCGGGCGCGCTGGCGGGCGTCCTGGAGCGATGGCTTGCCGCGCGATCCGTGCGCCAAGGAGTGACGACGTGACGCCGAAACCCGCCCGCATCCTCCTGGTCGACGACAGCGCGATGCAGCGTGCGATCCTCCAGCAATTCCTCGAACATGCCGGCTTCGAAGTCCTGGTTGCGGACGGCGGTGTGGCGGGCATCGCGGCTGCCTTCGAACACCAGCCGGATGCCGTCGTGAGCGATGTGATGATGCCGGAGGTGGGTGGCTACCATCTCTGCCGTTTCATCAAGAACGACGCGCTGTTGCGTCACACTCCGGTCGTGCTGCTGACGAGCGCCGCGCTGCAGAAGGCCGATCGCTTCTGGGGGCTCAAGTCCGGCGCGGATGCCTACCTGACCAAGGGCGAGGATCCGGCGGGCCTGCTGGAGATCCTGCGGCGGCTGACGACCGAGCACGCCTCGCACAAGCCCACAGATTCACAGGCGATGGCCGCGGGTCGTACCCAGATTGCCGCCGGCCTGCACGGCCTGTTCGACAAGCTGCTGTTCGAAACGACTGTCGCCAATGACATCCGCCGCTTGGGTGGCATGGTGGCGCAGCGCGACGCCTTGCTGGCCGAGTTCGCTGCCCTCGTGGACACCCTGTTTGATGTCGCGGTGTTCGCCATCGCGATCTTCCAGCCGGAGGAGCCGATCCTGCACCTGACCCTGCGCGAGACCATCGGGCCGGCGACGCTGCGCGCGATCCGGCGCGGCATCGCCCAGGCGGTCGGTCCGGCGGCGCTGCCGCCCACGTGGAGCGATGCGCAGGTCGTCTGCCACCCGCCAGAGCGCTTTGACGACGCGCACTTGAAGCTCATCGCGACGGCACCGCTGATGTGCCCGCTCGTGGTCGCGGAGCAGACGGTGGGGTTCGTGTGCCTGCTGCCGGCGCAGACGGCGGGACCGCCGGTCGTCGATTTTCACGCGGTGGCGCGCGAGTTTGCCGGTGTCGTGGGAACGCTCGTCTACTACACCTCCGCGCACCGGCTGGCGGTCACGGACGGCCTGACCGGTCTGCACAACGCCCGCTTCCTCCTGCAGGAGATCGCGAGCGAACTGGCGCGGCGCGGGCGCTACGGGCGGCCGTGCTCGCTGATCATCATGGATCTCGACGGGTTCAAGCAGATCAACGACGTGTTCGGCCACCTCGCCGGCGATGCGGTCCTCAAGTGCATCGCGCGGATTTTGCGAACAAGCAAGCGGACTTCGGACATTGCATCCCGCTACGGCGGCGACGAGTTCATGCTGCTGCTGCCGGAGACGGAGCTGGCCGGCGCGCTGGTCACCGCGGAGCGGCTGCGGCTCACGGTGGAGGCGGCGCGCTGCGACTACGCCGACCACGCGCTCGGCGTGACGGCGAGCATCGGGGTGGTCGAGATGGGCGATGGGATGACAACCTCCGACCAGCTGATTGCCGCGGCAGATCAAGCACTTTACGCATCGAAGGCAGCCGGGCGCAACGCCGTGCACGCCTGGCACGAGGATGGCAGCATCGTGCGCGCCCCGTCCAACGCCGATGCCGCTGGGAGGTCTGCATGAGCCAGGAAACGGCGGCGCCGCAAGGCAGCGATGTCCTAGGCGCATTTGCGGCGCAGGCGCGCGTCCAGGGCCAGAAGGCGGCCGCAGAGGCGTGGCAGTTGATGACGTTTCTCGTGGCCGGCACCCGCTTTGCCGTTCGCGTGGACGCCGTGCGCATCGTCGCGCCGATGCCGCGCGTGGCTGCCGTGCCCGGGACGCCGCCGTGGCTGCTCGGCGTCGCCAACCACCGCGGCGAGATCGTTCCCGTGGTGGATCTCGCGCGGCTGCTGGGGCTGCCGGGGGCGCGCGCGGAGACCAGTCCGTTCGTGCTCATCGCCCTGTGCGACACCGTGCCGACCGGCATCGGCTGCAGCATCGACGCCCTCCTCGACATCGTGACCGTGCCAGCGGACGCCTTGCAACCGCCGATTCCGACGCTGCAAGGGCCGCTGGCGCGCTTCGCGCAGGGCACGGTGCACCTTGGCGCCGACCTGGTGACGCTGCTGCACCTGGGCCGCCTCGCCGACGTCGGCGCGGAGGCTTGAGTGCAAAGCCTGGAGTTGCTGGTCTTCGAGGCCGGAGGCACGCGCTTTGCGACGCCGCTGAGCGACCTTGCGCGCGTCGTGGCGTCCGCGCAGGCGCCGCCCGCGGGCGCGCTGGATCTCGGCCTCCTGGCGGGAGGCCAGCAGGCCAGCGGCGAGGCGTGCCTGGTCGTGGCCCGATGGCCAGATGCAACTGTCCGAATTGACCGCGTGAATCAGGTGGTTCGTGTTTCTTCTGGACACCTCCACCAACTTCCCGGATACATTCGCGAGCACTGTCGGCTGCCGTTCATCTGGGGGCTGGCGGAGCTGGAGACCGAGGCCATCATCGTCGTCGACCTGCCGCGGCTGTGCGCGGATGGATTGGCGGCCCAACAGGCCAGCGGGGAGGGGGACCGCCAGCCGCAGAGGGGACCATGAACTGTTGGGAATTCAAGAAGTGCGGTCGCGAGCAGGGTGGCGCCAATGCGGACGCGCTCGGCGTCTGCTCGGCATGGCCCAAGTACGGCGAGGCCTGCTGGTACGTCGCCGGGACGCTGTGCGGCGGCCAGGTGCAGGGCACCTACGCGGAAAAGCTGGGTAATTGCCGCAAGTGCGAGTTCTACGAGAAGAAGATGAGCGGCGAGCTGTAGGCTGGCATCCGGATCCGGTTCGGGATCCGGCCCCGGCCCCGGCTCCGGTTCGGGATCCGGCCCCGGCTCCGGTTCGGGCTCCGGCCCCGGTTCGGGCTCCGGCTCCGGAAATCGCTAGAGCGACGGGACCTTCCCGACCAGGTGCTGCCACACCGCCCGGAACTTGGGCGTCCCGTCGGCTTCGTGCGGCGTCGCCGCGTCGAGCGCCACGCCGCCGTGCGGGTCCGCCACCAGCGCCGCCGTCGTCAGCTCCTGGTCGTTCAGGTACGGCGGCGGCGTCGCATCGGCGTCGACCAGGTTCGCCGAACCGCCCATGCCCAGCGCCGTCCAACTACCCAAAACAAGGTTGTAATTCGGATCCTGCTTGTGCACGAAGCCGACGTACGCGTTGACGTCCGTCGCGTGCGAGCCGCTGAGCCAATCCGCCGAGCCAGCCTTGCCACCGTCGAGCACGGCGGCCATCAGGCCAACCCGGCGGACTTTGTAAAGTTTCGCGATCATCGCCGCATGGCCGCCGCCCAGCGAGTGGCCGACGAGGCCGATGTAGCTCCAGTTGGGGCTCATGCCGAAGAAGAAGTCGCCCCAGCCCTTGCCGGTGTGGTATTTGTCAAGCCAGATCAATGCCTTGGTGATGCGGTTGCTGATGCTGTTGTACTTCGAGATGTCGATCTTGTCCGTGTGGTCGACGCCATCCAGGTACTCCTGCCGCACCACGTCGTAACAACTGAGGTTGTCGCCGCACAGGTCGCTCAGGGCGATGTCGTTCGGGTAGCTGAGCGCCAGGACGTGGTAGCCCTGCAGCGCGGCGTCCTTGCAGAATTCTTTGTAATCGGACGGCTTTGTGCCAACGCCGCCCAGGAACACGACGAGCTTGTGCTGGATGTTGGAGCCCGCGGCGTAGAACGCCAGGTGCGGCTCGTTGAACGCGGTGATGAAGGGATCCGTCATCGAGGGCGCGAAGCTGTACATCTCCACGCCGCCTGAGGAAACCGTCTCGGCAGGCGCGGAGTCGAGCTTGATGTCGCCCGCCGCCACGTCCTGCACCTGCGTGTCCGGCGCGGTCACATCGGAAATGCCGACATCCACGCAACTGCCTGTTCCGCAGGCACTTGTCGTGTCGGTGGGCGGATAGCCGGTGCTGGAGGTCGTCACGGTCGTGCAGGCGCTCAGCGCGAGGAAGCACAGGCAAACAAGGGCTTGGCGAGACATGGCGACCTCGGGCGGCACGGCGGCCGCAGGTGCAGCTTGGCAAGGAAGGCGCCGCGCGGCAAGGGCTTGCGCAGCGTGGGTCCGTCGCAGAGACTACTTGCCCATGGGCCTTGCCGCTACCGAATCTGCTGCCGTTGCGCGACCTCTCGCGGGCTGGCCGCCCGAAGCGCTCATCGCCGCGTTGCAGGCCGCGGGCCTGAAGCCGGGGCAGGCGCGCGGTGCCGTGCGCCTCGCCTTGCGCGCCTGGTTTGCCGGGGAGGCGCAGCCGCTGGCGCAGGTGTCGCGCCAAGCGACCTTGCTGCTTGCGGAAGCGTTTCCGGAAGCGCCGCCCTTGGCGCTGGTGGAGTGCGCGCCATCCGCCGACGGCAGCTGCCGGCTCCTGTGGCGCACGCACGACAACCTGCTTGTCGAAGGCGTGATCATCCCCAGCAGTGGCGGCGATCGCACCACGCTCTGCGTCTCCAGCCAGGTCGGCTGCGGCCGGCGCTGCGCGTTCTGCGAGACCGGTCGGCTGGGCCTCGTGCGCAACCTTGCCAGCATCGAGATCGTCCAGCAATTCCAGCAGGCAAGCGCGATCTGGCAAGCGCAGCGCGGCGCACGGCCGCCCATCCGCAACGTCGTGTTCATGGGCATGGGCGAGCCGCTCGACAACCTCGGTGCGGTGGGCGATGCGATCGACGTGCTGTGCCACGCCTTTGGCCCCGGGCTGGCCGCGCAACGCATCACGGTCAGCACCGTCGGCGTCGCGCAGCAGATTCCCACGTTCTTTCAGCGTACTCGCGCGAACCTCGCCGTCAGCCTCAACGCGCCGGACGACGCGCGACGCCTGGCCATCATGCCCGTGCACCGCCACTGCGGGCTGGCGGAGCTCAAGCGGGCGCTGCAAGCCGCGCTGCCGCCGGGACGCGACGTGCTGGTGGAGTACGTGCTGTTCGGCGGCGTGAACGATGCGCTGCAGGATGCGGATTTGCTGATGGAATGGCTGCGGGATCTGCCATCGCGCCTGAACCTCATCCCGGCCAATCCGGGGCCAGACCCGCGGCTGCACGCGCCGGAGCCGCAGACCGTGCGCGCCTTCCAGAAGCACTTGCTCGATGCTGGCGTGCGCGCCATGGTGCGGCACCCGCACGGCCGCGACGTGGGCGGGGCGTGTGGGCAACTGGCTGGATCGCGGCGTGAATTTGAGGAGATGCGGCATGGCGCATAGCGATCTGCTCGTCGCGCGGGGCTTGTGCAAGAGCTACGAGGGCCGCCGCGTCGTCGACGGCCTCGACCTGCACTGCGAAGCCGGCACGGTGCTCGGCCTGCTCGGGCCCAACGGCGCCGGCAAGACCACGACGCTGCGGATGCTCTACGGTTTCATCGAGCCCGAGGCCGGCGAGATCCTCTACGACGGCAAGCCCTTCGCCGCGCACCGCAGCGAATGCAAGCGCATGATCGGCGTCTGCGCCCAGGAGGACACGCTCGACCACGACTTCTCGGTCGAGCGCAACCTGCGCGTCTACGCCACGTACTTCCAGCCGCGCATCGCGGACATCGACAAGCGGGTCAAGCACTTGCTCGACCTGTTCGGCCTGACGCCGCACGCGCACCAGTCGCCGGAGCAGCTCTCGGGCGGCTTCAAGCGGCGCCTCATGATTGCGCGGTCGCTGGTGCACGAGCCGCGCATCCTGTTCCTCGACGAGCCGACCACCGGGCTCGATCCGGCGGCGCGCGTCGAGGTGTGGCAGCTGGTGTCGACGCTGCGCGCCCAAGGCCTCGCCATCATCCTGACGACGCACTACATGGACGAGGCCGAGCGGCTGAGCGACGAATGCCTCATTCTTTCGCGGGGCAAGGCGGTGGCGCAGGGGGCGCCGCGGGCGCTGCTGGGAACCATCCTCGGCGAGCACGTCGCGGTCGTGCCGGCGGCGCAGATCGAGGCCGAGGCGCTGGAACGCTGGGCACGCGCGGAGTTGGGCGCGGCGCCCGCGCGCGTGCTGGAGGATTGGCAGGTGCCGCTGACTGCCGCGCAACTTGTGGCCTTTTCAGCGCAATTCCCGAATGCGCGCTTCACGGTGCGCGATCCGACGCTGGAGGATCTCTTCCTGCAACTCTCCGCCGGCGACGAGACAGCGGCACTGAGGCCCACATGACCTGGAACCCCTACCTTGGCGATCTCGCGGACTGGCGCACCCGCGCCGTCTTCGTGCGCAACACCCGAGTCTACCTGCGCAATTGGCGCACCGCCTTCCTGCCGCCCGCCATCGAGCCGATCGTCTCCTTTCTCGCCTTCGGTCTCGGCCTTGGCGCGTATGTCGGCTCCGTGCAATACAAAGGCAGCGCCGTCGGCTACGCCAGCTACATGGCGCCCGGCCTGCTCGCGCAGACCGTGTTCGCGACACCCTTCTTCGAGGCGCTGTACTCGTCGTATGTGCGCATGTTCTATCAGAAAACCTGGGATGGTCTCCTGGCCACCCAGGTCGAGCTGCGCCACATCGTCTGGGGCGAGATCACCTGGGCCAGCGCGCGCGGCGTGCTGAACGCAACCGTGGTGGCTTGCGTGCTCGGCGGGCTGAACCTGTTGGGTGTCGTGCACTTGCAGTGGCACTGGCTGCCGCTGCTGCCGCTGGTCGGCTTTGTCGCGGGCTGGTCCTTTGCCGCCTTCGCGCTCATCTTCACCGCCATCGTGCCGTCGATTGATCACATGAATTACCCGGTGTTCCTGGTTGGCGTGCCGCTGGGCCTCATCAGCAACACGTATTTTCCGCTGCCGGTGCACAACCCGGTGCTGGCGGCGCTGGTGCAGTGCAACCCGATCTACCATTTGTCCGAGTCGTTTCGCTCGCTTCTGCTGCGCGGGGAGCCGGACATGCACCTCGTCTGGCTGCTGCTGACCTCCAGCGTGTTCCTGCTGGTCTGCGCGACGCTGGCGCAGCGGCTGGTGCGCAAGCGCGTGCTGGGCGAGTAGGCGGCCGAGCCGCTTCTCCGTTGCAAAACGCCCGCATTCGGCTAGCATCCCGCGCCGCACCGCGACTGGGATCCGCGTGGAGTGCTCCATGATTCGCAGCAAATTCGTAGTGGTCGGCAGCGTGCTGCCGGCCTGTCTGGCTCTTGCGGCCTGCGGCAGCGCGGAGTTCGCCCGCTCCTCGGACGCCGGCAGCTACAAGCAGTTGATGTACAATTACAAAGTCTCCGTCGTCGAAACGCTCGACGAGCTGGAGCCGCCCCTCGACGTCGTCGGCACGTTCAGCGCCACGACGCACGCGGAGGACGATCGCAAGTCCGTGGAAGGACGCTTCATTACCCAAGCGCGCAAGTCCGGCTGCGACGCCGTGGCCGAAGTCGTCGCGCAGCCGGAGGACCGCAAGGCCACGCGGCCGGTCAAGGTGCTGGGCAAGGATGGCCGGCCGGAGACGCGCCAGGAGGAGTACACGACCCGCGTCTACAACTGGACGGGAAAGTGCGTGCGAACGTCCGTGGTTGGCGTCGATCCGGCGGTGTTGGCCAAGCGGCAGAACGCGGGCGTTGCGGTGCCGGTCGCGGCCGTGCAGCCCGTGACACCAACGACGCCGGTGCTGCCGCAGACCGAGCATCCGACCGTGCCGCTGCGTCCCGAGACGCCGAGCATCCAGGCGGCGCGCGAGCTGTGCCAGCGCCTCGACAAGTACAGCGACGGCTTCTTGCGCGCGTGGAAGGCCAAGCTGCGCGCGGCGCAGCCCGAGCCGATGGACGCGCTGGATGCCTGGACCGAGCTGGCCTACCAGGTGACAGGGCCGGCGGGCTTCTGGCGCAAGACCGTGCCGCAACAGTGGTTTGGCTGCGGCGCGGACGCCAAGAGCGACCAGTGCAAGAAGCTGCGCGACGCGAGTGGCCGCGAGTTCAAGAAGTGGGACCAGCTGCAGCAGACGGTCTCGGCGGTGGGGCCGGCGCAGGCGGGCTCCTTCCTGCGGCGCAACCAGCCGAAGCTGATCGAGTACTTGGACGCCGTCGTGCCGGAATCGGCCAACTTGACCGGCATGGAATCGACCATGTTCTACCGGGACTTCCTGAAGTAGGCGAGCACAAATCCCCCTTTGCGCCACGCTCGCATCTTGCTACTCTCCGCGCCCCGCGCCGACACCTGGGGTCTGCGCGCGGGCTGGAGGGGCCATGAAATTCGCTACTTGTTTCGCGATTGCGGCAATCGCGCTGGGCCTCGCTGCCTGCGGAACGACCGCCGCCAACAACCCGCTCTTCGGTGCGCCAAATGACGCGGCGGGGGACGTTGGCCTGCCCGATGCGGCCACGCCGGTGGACACCACCGTCGCACCGAAGGATGTTCCCGGCGAGGATGCGGCCGCGGCGGATGTCGCCCAGGGCGATGCGGAAGCGCCGGATGTGCCCGTCGGCACGGATGTTCCGATCACGCCGGACGTCGCTCCGCCCAGCTGCCCAGCCAGTTGCGATGACGGCGACCCTTGCACCGCGGACACCTGCGATCTCGCCACCGGCCTGTGCCAGCACGCGGCCACGCCTGGCTGCAAGGGCGGCACCGCCCCTTGCCAATCGACGAAGGACTGCCTGGCGGGCGTCTGCAACCTCGCGACCTTGGCGTGCGTGGCGTGCCTGACGCAGGCCGATTGCGGCGCCGGCAAGGCGTGCGCGGCGAACAACACGTGCCAGGCGGCGGTCGACTGCCAATCGGACGCGCAGTGCAAGGCGACCAAGCAGGTCTGCAACAAGACCAAGGGGATCTGCGTCGATTGCCTCGGCGGCAACGACTGCGGCGCCGGCTCGATCTGCCAGGCGGAACTCTGCGCACCGGCGCCCAAGGCCTGCGCTTCCAGCAAGGATTGCCCCGGCGTGTGCGACAAGCAGAGCGGCGTGTGCGTCGGCTGCTTGAGCGACGCCGACTGCCCCAAGGAAACCTACTGCGGATCCGGCGCGTTGTGCGTGCCGGACCTGTGCAGCGGTCCCGCGTGCGCCGGCGACTTGGAGTATGCCTGCGCGGCGAACGGCTCCGCATTCGTGGGCGTCAAGACGTGCACGGACGGCAACGTCTGCACCGCCGACACCTGCGTCGCGGGCAGCGGCTGCACCTTTGTGCCCGGCAATCTTCCTTGTGATGACGGCAGCTTGTGCACGGCAGGCGACACGTGCGCCGCAGGCGTTTGCACGCCGGGCGCCGCGGTCAGCTGCGACGACAAGCAGGCTTGCACGCTGGACACCTGCGATTCGAAGGCGGGCTGCC
>CAIXAA010000759.1 GCA_903917305.1 uncultured Myxococcales bacterium
ATCTGCGCGAGTTGCTCGGGCGGCAGGTGCGGCGCCAGCTCGGCCAGGAGGCGGCGCGCCGCAAAAAAGTCTTGCTTGGCGCGTGCTTCGCTCAGCTCGCCCTCGAGCCGTTGCCGCCGTGCCTGCTGCTGCCGCGCCAGCTGGATGTCCTGGCGCAGCTGTTTCCATTCCGCGGCAAGGCTCGGCGGCGGCTGCGGCAGGGCGGCCAGGGCCTGCGCGGCCTGTTCCACCGCGCCCGCCTGCAGGCTGTCGCGCACGGCCTCGAGCCCCAGCGCCGCCGCCTGGCGCACGGCTGCATCGCGCCGCGCCTCCGTGATCGTCCGGGCTTTCTGTGCGGAAGGCAGCTTGTGCCAGTCGCCCGGCAGCGCGGCCAGGCTCTCCTGCGCGCGCTCTTCCTCGCCGGAGGCCAACGCGACGCGCAGCTCCTGCAAGGCCTGCAGAGCGCGCGCCCGGCCGGCCAAGGCGGCGCCTGCACCTGCGGCTTCCTGCACGGTCGCCCAGAGCGCGCCCAGCTCGGTCCCCGCAAACGGCACGGCCGCCGCCGCACCAAACGCGTCGCACAGCGCTGCCATCTCGCCCAGCGTCGTCGCCTCGTCCGGCGCCTCCTGCACGGCGGCCACGCGCGCAGCCAGGGCCGCGTCGCGCTCCAGGCGCTGGATCCCCGCGAGCGTATGGCGATCCCCTTCCATCGCCACATCGAGCGCGCACAGCGCCCGAGCCACCTCGCGCGCTGCCGCCAGATCCGCCCGATCCAGCGCTTCTTCGATCTTGCGGCGCAGCTCGCTGGCGGCTGCCTGCGCTTCCGCTGCCGCGACGTGGGCTTGCGCGGAGAGGAACGCCGCCGTCGCCTCCCAAGCCGGACGCCGCTGCTCCAGGGCTTGCCGGGCTTTGTGGGCATCGCGCGCCGCCAGCGCCGTCTCGACCGGCTCCAGCGCCGCCGCACTGCGCTTTGCCGCCTCGGCGCGCAGCCGCTCGAGCAGCTGCACCGCGGCGCCCAAGGGCGGCAACTTGACCGCGTGCTGCTCCAGCAGCGTGCGCGCCGCGTCGTCCTGCCCGCGCTGCGTCAGCCGCTGTGCCGTGCGCAACAGGCTCTCAGGCTCACCCAGCGCCGCCAGGGCCGCGTCCAGGGGCTGCGCGCGCGGATGCCCGACCTCCAACGCCGCACGCGCCAGGTTGCGGCACAGCGCCAGCGCTGTGGGCGTCGCGACATCCACGGGCGGCTGGAACTCCGCGTCGTCGAGCCACGCGGCCACTTCGGCAAACTGGCCAAAACGCTGCACGAGGAAGGCAGCGTAACGTTCGACATACTCGAGGCTTTGCGCCGGAGCCGCCGCCAGCGCCGCAGCGAGGTAGTACTCGCGCGCCGTCTCGAAGTCGTACGCCGCTTCAGCCGCTTCGCCGGACATCCACAGCCGATCTGCCGCGTCCTCCGGCACGCCTTGGGGCACGGCAAGTCGCGGTCGCGTGAAAGTCCGCGTCCTGGCAGTAGGTTTGGCCATGGGTTGTTTCGCGCTCTCTTTTCGGGCTACTGGCATACGCCGCTGGTGCAGACCTTGCCGTTGCCGCACGCCGTGTTGTCCGCGAGCGGCGTGAAGACGCAGCCGGTCTTGGCATCGCACGCGTCGGAAGTGCACGGATTCTGGTCCTGGCAGGTGGGCGCGGGGGGCGAGACCCAGAGCTGGATGGCGTCGGAGGCGACGTCGCCTTCCGCAAGCGAGCCGTAGCCGAGCCAGCCGTCGCGCCACCGCACCACGGAACGCAGCGCGTCCTTGGCGGCCTTGCCGTAGGTATAGGTCTGGGACATCACAGCGGAAGCGTCAAAGGTCCACAGCACGGCGTCCATCAGAGCCGTCGGCTCGGCCTGGCCGCCGGTCGTGCCCACGCCAGCGAACGTGCCGTCGGGCAGCGGCGCAAGTGCGTAGATGGCGGATGTCTTCGTGCCGGCGTAGCCGGGCGCCTGCGGCGTCGTCGACGGCACCGTGCCGCCCCACAGCGAGGTGCCGGTCGGACTGACGCGCACGACGTACGCTTCCCAAGCTGGCGGAACCATGCCGGGTTGCCCGGAATCCGTCGCGCCGCCCACGAGCACGCCGATGGGCGTCTGCGTCACCGCGTAGAAGATCGTGTGCCCCGAGCCGTTGCTGATGCTGGTCTTCTGCGGCTCGGTGCCATCGGGTTGAATGCGCAGGTAGAGGCCCTGCGTCGGCGCGCTGGGCACCTCGTCGGCGCCGACCGCGACCAGCTCGCCGGTGTCCAGGCGCGTCAGGCCGTAGAACGTGTCGTTGCCCGTGCCGCCCGCGTAGGTGCCCCACAGCGCGTTGCCGTCGCCGTCCAGGCGCGTGAGCCAGCCGTCCTGGCCGTTGCCGGTGGCGCCCGGATCCGTGCCGCTGCCGGCCGCCGCGACCCAGTCGCCGTCCAAGGCGACGACCGCGTGGAACTGCGCAGATTGCGTGCCATTGCCGATGAGCTTCGAGGCGATGACGCTGCCGTCCGCCAGGCTCACGCGCAGGTACCAGCCGCCCAGGATGCCCGAAGTGCCCGGTACTGCGCCGGATCCCACCGCGACCACTTCGCCGTTGCCGGCAAGGACGACCGCGCCGTAGAGGCTGGAGCCGCCGTCGCCTTCGCTGTAGCTCTTGTCCCACAACTTCGAGCCCTTGGCGTCAAAGCGGGCGAGGTAGCCGCCGAGGACGCCGCCGTCCTTGGCGCGGGTGCCGGCCAGCACGAAGCCGCCGTCTTCGGTCAGCGTGACGGCTTCGCCAAGGTTGGTGACCGTCACGCCGCTGGGCA
>CAIXAA010000760.1 GCA_903917305.1 uncultured Myxococcales bacterium
ACCGCGGCGCGCGTGTCGAACGCCCGCACGATGGCGCCCAGCGACTTGGCCGTGCCCAGCGCGGCGAGGCCCGCGACGCCGGCGCCGATCACCAGCACCTTGGCGGGATTGACCTTGCCGGCGGCGGTGATCTGGCCGGTCATGAAGCTGCCGTAGAGGCGAGCGGCTTCGATCACGGCGCGGTAGCCGGAGATGTTGGCCATCGACGACAGCGCGTCCATCTTCTGCGCCCGGCTGATGCGCGGAATGCAGTCCATGGCCAGGACGGTCGCCTTCTTGGTGGCCAGCTTGTCGAGCAGCGGCTTGTTGCGCGCCGGCCAGATGAAGCTGATCAACGTGCCGCCTTCGCGCATCAAGTCGACTTCCGCATCCACTGGCGGGCGGAGCTTGAGCACGAGGTCGGCAGCGGACCACAACGTCGCGGCATCTGGTTCGATCTGGGCGCCCATCGCGGCAAAGGCGCTGTCCGTGTAGCAGGCGGCGGTGCCGGCGCCGGCCTCCACGGAGAGCTCGAAGCCCATCGCGATGAGCTTCTTGACGCTGTCGGGCGAAGCGGCCACGCGGCGTTCACCAGCGTGGATTTCCTTGGGAATGCCAATGCGCATCGGGGGCTCCGTGAGCCGCGCCGGCGTAGCCCTGCGCGGCAAGACCGTCCGGGGCAGAAGGGGGGCACCCGGACGCGGCGGGAGTTTCTGCCGCTGCGCGTCCGGTGTCAAACGCCAGCCGCCGCTTCTTCACTCGTTCAGTGGATCCACGGCCCCGGATCGACGGGCTGCCCGTTGTGGCGGATCTCGAAGTAGAGGTAGCGCCCCTTGATCGACCCGGAGGTCCCGACATCGGCAATGCGGCTGCGCGCCGCCACGATGTCGCCCACCGCCACCCGCGTGTTCTCCAGGTGCGCATAGACCGTGTGCCAGCCGTGGCCGTGATCGAGCAGCACCGTCTCGCCGTACCCCGTGAGCCAGCCGACATACGCCACGCGCCCCCAGAACACCGCGCGCACCGCGATGCCCGTGTTGCTGCCGGCGCGAAAATCCAAGCCGCGGTGCATGGTGACGGTGCCAAAGCGCGGGTTGCGGATCTCGCCGTACCCGGTCTCGATGCGCCCCGGCACCGGCGGCAGCAGCTTGCCCTGCGTCGACGCGAAGGTGTACTTGCGCTCCTGCCACTCCTCCAGCGTCGCGATCTGCACCGCCATCGCCTTGTTGGCCGCGTCCGCGTCCTTGGAAGCCTTCTCCTGGAACTTGCGATCGCTGTCGATCTGCTCGATCAGCGCCAGCTTGTCGCGCCGCTCCTGCTCGGCTTTCGCCCTTTCCTCATGCAGTTGCAGATCCAGCTGTTCCAGCTGCTTGAGCGCCGCGTCGCGCCCCGCCGTCAGCTTCTCCAGGTCCGTCAGCCGCTGCCGGTAGTCCGCCAAGCGCGCGCGATCCGCCGCCAGCAGGCGCCGCAGCAGGCGGTCCTTGACGACCGACTCCGAAAAGTCCTTGGACGACAAGGCAAAACGCAGCGTGGGCAAGTGCGCGATGCGCAGGATGGCGCGCAGGCGGTGCTGCACGGCGATGCGCATGCGCGCCAGGTCCTGCTCGGCCGTCGCGCGCTGCGACTCGGCTTCCGTCAAGGTATCCGTGGCTTTGGCGCGCTCCACCGACAGCCGGACCATGCGCGCGTCGAGGTCGTCGGCGTCGCGGTCGAGCTGATCCAGGGTCTTCAAGAGCCCCAGCTCGGTGCTCAAGACCTTGGCGTACCGCTCGGCAAGCGATTTGCGTTCAGCGGCATCCAGGCGCGGCGTCTGCGGCAGCGGCTGCGCCAGCGCGGTGCCGCACAGCAGCACCAGGCCCAGCAGCGTCAGGCCCAGCAGTGTCAGGCCCGGCACTGGCACAAGTGCGCGCATCGGCTAGACCTTCAGGTAGCGGCCCACGCTCATCGCGCTCGCCGCAAGGCCCACCGCCGGGCCGCCGATCAGCAGCCACAGCACCATGCTGGGCGGCAGCAGCGACCAGGTCGCGTTGAGCATGTAGACGTCGCGCACGAGGCTGCGCAGCTCCAGGTGCAGGAGACCGAGCAGCACCATGGCGACCAGCGCGCCGGCCAGGCCCTGCAGCGCGCCTTCGACCAGGAACGGCACGCGCACGAAGCCGGGCGTGGCGCCGACAAGGCTCAGGATTTCAATCTCATCGCGGCGCGAGAACACGCCCAGGCGGATCGTCGAGAACACGAAGAACATCGCGCTGGCCAGCAGCACCACGCTGAGCACGAAGCCGATCGTGCGGGCGATCTCGACAATCGCGAACAAAAGCCGAAGTTTCTCCGCGCCGAACTCCACGTCTTCGACCGACGTCACGCCTTGGATGGCGCGCGTCCAGGTCACCAGCTCCTCGACGTCGCCGCGCGAGGCGAGGTCGGCGTCGATCTCCACCTCGATCACCGGCTGCCCGGGAATCGCGGATTCGTCCAGGCCTTCAAGCAGATCCTTGTCGAGCAGCTTGCGGTTGCGCTCGCGGTCCTGCTCGCGCGTCAGCGTCTTGAGCGCCTTGACGCCGTGCCGCTGCTTGAGGCGCGTCTCGATCGTCGCAATGTCCTGCTGCGTCGCGGTGTCCTTGACGTAGACCGAGAGCGACAGCGACTGCCCGAGATCGTGCAGCACATGGTTTGCGTTGAACAACACCATGGCGAACAGGCCGACGAGCGTCAGCGCCAGGGCGATGGTCACCGCGCTCACCGCCGTCAGCCACGGCGAGCCGCGCACCAGCTGCGCGGACTGGCGCAGGACGTAGCCGATGCGGGGGCCGCGCTTCATGGCGCCTCCTCCGCGATGTCCGCAAAGGCCGCGGCGCCGGCGGAGGTCGCGGCGGTCGAGGTGGCCAGCGGATCTGGTCCGACGGCGGCGGCCGGTCCGCGCTCGATCGGCGCCAGGCGCCCGGAACGCGGCCGATCTTCGACCAGGGTGCCGCGCGCCAGCACCAGCGTGCGCAGGCCGTAGCGCTCGATGAGCCCGGCGTCGTGCGTCGCCACCACCACGGTCGTGCCGCGGCGGTTCACGTCGAGCAGCAGGTTCATGATGTCGTGGCCCAGGTCCGGATCGAGGTTGCCGGTCGGCTCATCGCAAAGCAGGATCGCCGGTTCATTCACCAGCGCCCGCGCGATCGCCACGCGCTGCTGCTCGCCGCCGGACAGATCACCGGGATAGGCACCCGCGCGGTGCGTCAGGCGCAGGCCGTCGAGCAGCTGGCCGACGCGCCGCTCGACCTCCTTGCGGGTCAAGCCCATGATCTCGAGGGCGATCGCCACGTTGTCGAACACCGTGCGGCGGCCGATGAGGCGAAAGTCTTGGAAGACTACGCCAATGTTTCTGCGGAGGTAGGGTACGGAGGCGTCGCGGAGCACGTGAATGTTGCGTCCGCCGATCAAGATCTGGCCGTCGGTCACGCGCTCCATGACCAGCAACAAATGCAGCAACGTCGACTTGCCGGCACCGGAAGGGCCGGTCAGGAAGACGAATTCGCCTTCGCGCACCCGCATCGTCACGTCGCTGAGCGCATCACAGCCGTTCGGGTAGCGCTTGTGGACGTGGTAGAGCTGGATCATCGAAAAGGGACCGTAGCATACCGCCGCGATCAGCGACAAGAGGGCGCAGCGGCGCGAAGTGCCGCAAAAGCGATAGAAACTTGACAGTCCTTTGGCACGACCCAGACTCGCGCGCTGGGGGACGCAGCCAAGGTATGTGCTTTTGTTTCGAGCATGGCTGTGGTACTTGGGCGCCCCGACGGAAGACAGCCCCGTTCCATGCTGGACGGCACGCTGCCGAGAGGGCCCTGTTATCCAATGATCGCGTCCAGTTGTGGACCATCGCAAGGAGTGGACATGAAGAAGCTGCTAACCGCGGTTGTCGCGGGTACCCTGGCCCTCGGCGGCTCGGCGTATGCGACCGAGACTCGCATCAACAGCCTTTCTGCGGGCGGCCCGGGCAACGGGCAGGCCTTCAATGAAAAGAGCGTCACCATCAAGGACAGCGCCAACATCGACACGCTGCCGCAGACGATGGTCACCTACAAGAACAGCGTCGACGTCGACAACACCGTCGGATCGAGCTACGGCTCCATGAACATCCGCTACGCGCTGTCCGATGACGCGGTGCTGACGCTGTTCGGCAAGCGCTCCCCGTGGCAGGGCGTCGCCAGCCAGCAGACCATCGACAAGAACACGGCTCCTGGCATCGCCGGCTTCAACCCGGTTCCCAAGGACCCGACCAACCACCAGTTCGGCATCGGCTTCGGCATGAAGGCCGGCGAGTCGCTCCGCTTGGGCACCACGCTGAGCATCGGCGGCCACCGCGTCGACGGCAACAGCACCAACCAGCAGAGCAACACCGCCGTCAACTTCGCGGCTGGTATCGGCTTTGATCTGTCCGAGACCAACAGCCTGGACTTCGGTCTCGGCCTGACGTTCGGCAGCTTCACCAACATCGAGGGCACGGCGGGCGATCGCTACGTCCCGAACGGCCTGTTCGGCATCAACCTGACGGCCAAGGGCGAGTTCCAGGTCCACCAGATCGCCAAGCTGGTCCCGTACTTGCGCTTCGGCTACGACAGCCGCGGTGTGAAGCACGCCAGCCGCAACGACGAGAACGGCCTGGGCAACGAGGCCAAGCAGGGCTCGATCACCAACACCACGCTGTCGCTCGGTTCCGACCTCGCGATCAGCCCGGTCGAGGGCGTGCTCATCCAGCCCGGCATTGGCCTGGGTTTCCGCAGCAGCAGCGCCAGCGGCACCAACGTCGCGTTTGCGCCCGTCCAGACCATCGAGTCCTCGCAGCTGCTCATGCCGTACTACGGCTTCGCCGCTGAGGCCAAGGCGTTCGATTGGATGGTGCTCCGCCTCGGTGCGCGTCAGACGATCGTCAAGCAGGACGACGGCAACACGCTGCCCGCGCCCGCTTCGAACGAGAAGCACACGTCGGACGTGGTCAACACGGTCACGACCGGCTTTGGCTTCAAGCTCATGGGCTGGTACCTCGACATGAACATCAACCCGATGTTCTTCAACAACGGTCCGTACATCATCTCGGGCAACGCGACGACGCCGTTCGCGGTCGACTTCGCGCTCGGCTACGACTGGTAAGCCACCTTTGTGGCCTGGCGGCCGAGGTCTAGAACCTGCGGTGCCGGGACCCAGAGAACAAGCCAGCGCCTCGGATCCTCACGGATTCGGGGCGCTGGCATTTTTGGCCGGGAACAGGAGCGCGATTCTGGTGTTGTTTTGACAGTGCCTGCCCAAGCACCGCACACTTGCGCAGCCGTCGCCGGCGTCCGAACCGGAACCGGAACCGGAACCGGAACCGGAAC
>CAIXAA010000761.1 GCA_903917305.1 uncultured Myxococcales bacterium
CGGGCCCTTCCAGGCGTAGACGGCGCCGTAGTCGACGCGCGCCGCTGGAAGCTCCGGTGGCTGAACTTCCTCTTGCTGCAAAAGACCTTCATCGACCAAGTCTTCCATGTCGATCAGCCAAGGATTGCCTGACATCGCCGATGGCGTCGCGTACGGCGAATCACCTCCGCCCGGCGGCACCAGGGGCAGCACCTGCCAGCGCGTCAGGCGCGCTGCCGCCAGCCAATCGACAAAGCGCCGCGCCGCCGCGCCGATCTCGCCGATGCCATTCGGCCCCGGCAGCGAGGTCGGGTGCAGCAGGATGCCGGCAGAGCGTGGCGCATTGGCAGATTCCATCGTTGTTTCCTTGAGTCAGGAGCGCGGCATCGCCCGCGCCATCGGGATGCGCCGCCCACCGCCAAACGCCTTGCCGGTCACGCGCAGCACGGGCGCCGCCTGGCGCCGCTTGTACTCGCTCGTCTCCACCAGCCGCACCACGCGCTGCACGACCGCGCGATCGAAGCCGCGCGCCACGATGTCCGCGACCGGAAGCTGTTCGACGACGTGGAGCTCCAGAATCGCGTCCAGAACCGGGTAGGGCGGCAAGGAGTCGCTGTCCTTCTGGCCCGGCGCCAGCTCCGCGCTCGGGACCTTGTCGATCGTGGCTTGCGGAATGACTTCACGTTCCTGGTTGCAGCAGCGCGCGACGTCGTACACCAGCATCTTGGGCAGGTCGCCGATGACCGCCAGACCACCATTCATGTCGCCGTAGAGCGTGCAGTAGCCGACCGCCAGTTCGCTTTTGTTGCCTGTGGTCAGGAGCATGGCGCCGGTGCGGTTGGACAGGCCCATCAGCACGGCGCCGCGGATGCGCGCCTGGATGTTCTGATCGGCAATGTCATGTAGTTGTGCAGGCTTGCGTGCGAATTCATCGGCAAGGACCTGACACATCGCCTCATAAGGCTTGCAGATGTCGATGATCGGGCAGCGAATGCCGAGGTTGTCGGCCAAGGCGAGCGCGTCAGTCACGCTGCCGGGGCTGCTGTAGGGGCCGGGCATGGCGACGCCGCTGACATGCTCCGATCCGAGGGCTTGGACGGCGAGCGCGGCGGTGACGGCGGAGTCGATGCCGCCGGACAGGCCGATAATCACGTCGCGGAATCCGCACTTGTGGACATAGTCGCGGATGCCGAGGACCAGCGCGGCGCGCGCCTCGTCGCCGGGAGTACCTTGATAGCCTTGAGGAACCTCAGCGGCGGCAGCGGATGGCTGGCCAGCCGGCGGCAGGACGACGCGCAAGTCCGCGGGAACGTAGGCGGGAGCGCACGCCAGGACGCCGCCGGCGCCGTCGACCGCGAAGGAGCGGCCATCGAAGATCAGCGCGTCATTGCCGCCGACGAGGTTGCAGTACGCGACAGGAATGCCGTGCCTGATCGCGATGTTGCGCACAAGCTCCAGCCGCCTTGCCGGCTTGCCGATCTCGAACGGCGACGCCGAGAGGTTGACGATCAGATCCGCACCGGCGGCGACGAGATCCGCGACAGGATCAGAGAGGTAGCGGCGCGGGCCTTGGTCGGCCTCGCTCCAGATGTCTTCGCAGATGGTGACACCGACGCGGCGGCCGCACAGGTCGAGGACGGTCGCGCTGTGGCCGGGCTGGAAGTAGCGATCCTCGTCGAACACGTCGTAGGTCGGCAGCAGGCGCTTGGCGATCGTCGCGATGTGGCGGCCGTCGCGCAGCACGAGCGCGGCGTTGATCGCCGGACGCAGCGCGGGCTGGGCCACGTCGTCGCTGGATGGCAGCGCGGCGCCGACGATCAGCACAAGGCCGCGCGAGCACTCGGCCAGCGCCGGGAGGCGATCCAGCGCGGCGCGGGTGAACTCCGGACGTTCGACGAGATCGAGGGGCGGATAACCCGTCAGCGCCAGCTCGGGTGTGATGACCATGTGATCGCCACGCGCCCGGGCCGCGTCGCATGCCGCGCGCACGAGCGCGAGGTTGCCGTCAAAGTCCGCCACCGTGGTGTTGAGCTGCGCGAGGACGAGGTTCATGGCGCGGATGCTAGCGGAAGCCAGCGCCAAGGCCAACGCTGGTGGTCGCGAAAGCGCGCGCGAACGGTGGATCGCGAAGATGCCGTAGAAGGCCTTGAAATCGTAGTGGCTGAGGCTCTGTGAACCTGGTTTCAACGTCTGATAATAGGTATTATGTCAACTCAATCACACAGACCGTGGCAGGGACGGCATCCGGATCCCGAACCGGA
>CAIXAA010000762.1 GCA_903917305.1 uncultured Myxococcales bacterium
GCGAAAGGGGGCGTTACCCGAAGGGCGGAGGCGCCAACGGCGCCTCCGGTCGCCGCAGGCGACTAGCCCCCGGTCCGGCCGAAGGCCGGATTCGCCCGGCAGCGCTTGCCTTGCCAGCGACATCGGTGCCGCAGCAACTGCGAGCGTCGCTCAGGAAGTCAGCTTGTCTGGTGAGGAGGTTCGCGTCAGCGGGGCCTGAAGAACAAGGCCCAAGCGCCAGCCGCGACAGCGAAAACGCTAGTTCGAGGCCGTGCGCGGAGCGAGCAGCAGGTCGAGCTGCTGCGCCGCCACCTTGAGCTGCGCCTGACCAGCCGCGTCCAGCGTGCGCCGGGTCGTGCCGTGGTACACCACTGGATCCACGACCTTGTCGCCCTGGTTCAGCTGGTAGTGCAGGTGCGGCGCCGTCGAGTGCCCCGTGTTGCCCGTCAGCGCGATGACCTGGTCCGCCTCGACCTTGTCGCCGGGCTTGACCTTGTTCTCGTTCAGATGCAGGAACTTGGCCAGCGTGCCGTCCGGGTACTGGACCTCGATGCAGTTGCCATTCGCGCCGTGGTTCCAGTTCGAGCGCAGCACCACGCCCGCGAACGGCACGTGCACTTCGGTGCCGACCGGCGTCTTGAAATCCATGCCCTTGTGCGTCGGACGGTCCTTCAAGAGGCTCGTGATCTGGTCATAGCTCTTGAGCGGCCCGCCCTTGAGCTGCAGCGGCACCTCGACGCCGTTCTGGTCCCAGTACGAGGCGAACTGGTCGCCGGGCGCCTGGAAGCGGTAGGCACGGAACTCCTTGCCGAGCTTCTTGGACTTGAGGCGCGCCGTGCCGATCTGCAGGTCGCCCTCTTCCGTCCACCGGTAGGCCACTTCCATCGCGTCGCCGGGGGAGAGGTCCTTGCGCAAGTCCAGGCACCACATGAACAAACGCGCGTATACGGCGGAGACCTGATCGCCATCGTCCGGCGACGCCTTCGCGAACGACTGCGAGGGCGAGGAGGCCAGCGTCGTGCGCACGACCGACCACTCGGACGCGGGAACGACTGCGGAATCTTCAACAGGTGCAGGAGCTTGCGGCGCCTTGGCCGCAGCCACGGCAGGCTTGGCCGCAGCCGGCGCGGCGGGCTTGCGCACGACCAGCACGACAATCACGACGACGGAAACGGCCAGGAGCGCGTACGCCACCCCCGGCTTGCCAAACAGCGACAGGTTCATTGCGACCTCCATGGCGGCGCGACGGTGCCTCCGCACGAGCCCCTGCGCGGCGAGACGACACCCCGAGGCGACAATAATCGCGTCTTGGCAGAACGAAAGTTTTTTGCAGGTAGCGGGCGATCAGCCCTGGAGCACGAGGCGCGCGCGGCAAAGCGGAGTCTGATTGCCGATCTTGCGCAGCTCGCAGCCCAGGCCGTTGCCGTCTGCGATGGGCCACACCAGCGCCGCGAGCGTGTCGCCGAGCAGCGATTCCTTGGCGTAGTCGATCGCGGCCGCGGACAAGGGGCGGTCGACGACCCAGTTCGGGCCAAAGCCGCCGATGCGCTCCCCGTCGATGCGGGCGTCGTCGAACAACATCAGGTAGTTTGCGTGGTTGACGTGGTTGAACAGGTCAATCTCGCTGGCGCGGATGGTGAACGTGCGGATGAAGGCGCCGCTCGGTGCGGAC
>CAIXAA010000763.1 GCA_903917305.1 uncultured Myxococcales bacterium
CACCCCTTGCACGTCCACGTCGGGACCGACCGGGTGGTGGTCGACCACCCAGACGTCCACGCCATGGCGGCGCAGCTCCGCCGCCGGTTTGCCGACGCGCGCCACTTCGTGGGCATCGAAGCACAGGCCGAGATCCGCCGCCGCCAGGAAGCCGGCGTCGCGATCGACGTGACCGAGCGCGTGGCGCGGATCAAGCCAGCGGTAGCGCGCCGGCAGCGAATCTTCATTGATGACATGGACTTCACGCCCAGCTGCCCGCGCCGCCGCGCAAAAAGCGACCTCGCAGCCCAGCCCGTCCGCGTCCGGTCCGACGTGCGTCATGAGGACCAGGTGGCGCGCCGCCGCGATGCGCTCGAGCAGCCAAGGTTCGAAGGGATGGCCTGACAGTCGCTGCACAAGAACTCCTTCCCCCGCCGAGATCAGCGCAAACGCCGCAAGATTCCGGGCCGGATCGATGGAGGACACGATCGGCTGGCGGCATCGTCCTGTCAATCGCCGTCGATCGACAAGGCTGCAAAGGCCCTGCAGGACGGTCCCTTTCGCACGACACGGGGCGATGGTATAGGATTGCTGGTTCATGTGTTGTACACGCTGGGACCGCAACCTGCGGCGCTGGAATGCGCCGGGATTCAGAGGCATCGTGAACGATCTGAGACACTTGTTCGAACAAGGTGGCCCGACGATGTGGGTCATCGGCGGCGTCGCCCTCGTCGGCGCGACCTTGTTCTTTGAGCGCATGCTCGTCATCGTCAACCTGGTCGGCACGCTGCACGCCCTCGATCGGCGCCTGCGCGACGCGGCCTTGGCCGGCAACATGCCGGAGATGGTGTCCTGCTGCGCCAAAGCGCCAGCGGGCGTCGCTCCCGTGCTCATGCGCGGCATCGAGGCGGCGATGCGCAAGGCCTGCCGCGACGACATCCTCTCGGAAATGCAGCGCGAAGGCCGGCGCCTGTCCTTGAAGCTGCGCCGCGGCCTGGGCCTGCTCGCCACGCTCGGCACCATGTCGCCCTTCCTCGGCCTGTTCGGCACCGTGCTCGGCATCATGCAAGCGCTTCACAGCATTGGCACTTCCGGCGCTGGCGGCCTCGATGTCGTCGCGACGGGCGTGTCCGAAGCACTCGTCACGACCGCCGCCGGCATCCTGGTCGCCATCACGATGGTGGTGCTGCACCAGATCCTGCGCGCCCAGCTCAACCGCGTCGTGCTGGAGGTGCAGGTGCTCGTCGAGGACGCAGCCGACCATTTCTCGCGCACGCAACCGCAAGCCGCGCAGGAGGTCGTGCATGGCGCGGCCTAGCTGGGACGAGCATCCGGAGAGCGACATCCCGGAGACCGTCGAGCTGAACCTGACCTCGCTCGTCGACGTCGTGCTGGTGCTGCTGGTCGTGTTCATGGTCTCGTCGGCCGTGATGGTCGACAAGGGCAAGTCGGATTCGCCCGCGGGCGTGGTCGATCTGCAGCTGCCGACCGGCAAGACGGCGTCGAACGAAGCGCCGCCGCCGGAGGTGGTCGTGCAGATCAACGCGGACGGCGCGCTGTTCCAGGCGGGCTCCGCGACCGAGTGGCGCTCGATGGCCAAGGATCTGGCGGAGCGCATGGCCAAGCAGCCGGAGCTGCAGGTGCGGCTGGAGGCGGACGAGCGCCTGCCGTACCAGAAAGTGATGGATGTGATTCTGGAATTGCAGAGCCTCGGCATCCACAACATCGGCCTTGCGACCAAGTCCGCGGGGCCGTAGCCAAAAGCGAAACCGCCCGAGACCTTGCGATCCCGGGCGGTTCCAGAGCTTTCCAGCCTGACGTTACTCTTGCGCGGCTTCCGCTTCCACCGTCAGCGACAGCTTGGCCGTCACGTCGGAGTGGAGCTTGACCGTGATCGGGTACTCGCCGACCGACTTGATGCTCTCGGGCACGACGATGTCGCGGCGATCGACCTGGTAGCCCTGTTCGGCCAACAGATCGGCAACCTCGCGCACGGTGACGGAGCCGAACAGCTTGCCGTCATCGCCCGCGTGACGCGTCACGCTGAGCTTCAAGCCGCTCATCTTCTGCGCTTCGGTCTGCGCCGCGGAACGAGCCTTGGCCAGCTTGGACGCCGTGACGCGCTTGTTGTGCTCGAGCTCGTGGACGTTGCGGTCGTTGGCCAGCAACGCCAGCTTGCGCGGCAGCAGGAAGTTGCGGCCGAAACCGTCCGCAACCGTCAAGACATCGCCAATCTTGCCCACGTTGGGCACGTTCTCTTTGAGAATGATCTTCATGGCGACCTCCTAATCTGCCGTCGAGCTGGAGTACGGCATGAGCGCCACGATGCGGGCCCGCTTGATGGCGGTCTGCAGCGCGCGCTGATGCATGGCACACACGCCCGAGATGCGCCGCGGCACGATCTTGCCGCGCTCAGAAATGAAGCGCTTCAACATGCTGGGCGTCTTGTAGTCGATGTACAGGGTCTTGTCGGCGCAGAAGGGGCAGACCTTGCGGCGGCCAAATCGGCGCTGGCGGGCGGGCTCGGCGGGTTTCATGCGAGATCCTCCATGCTGTCGTCGTCGTCATCGTCGCGGCGGCCGCGGCTGCCGCGGTACTCGTCCTGGCGGCGCAGGTACTGGTCTTCCTCGTCCTCTTCACGCTCGGGCGTCAGGCCGATCACGCGATTGCGCTCCGCCTCGATGTCGAACGCCTCGAGCTTGTTCAGCTCGCTGAGGCGCACCGTCTGGTAGCGCAGCACCTCGGTCGAGAGGCGCAGCTGACGCTCGCACTCCTTGACCACGGACGGAGCCGCCAGGTAGCCGAAATACCAGTAGTTGCCCTTCTTCTGCTTGGCGATCTCATAGGCCAGCTTACGCTTGCCC
The DNA here is from genome assembly GCA_903917305.1 of uncultured Myxococcales bacterium. GTDB lineage: Bacteria > Myxococcota_A > UBA9042 > UBA9042 > UBA9042 > CAIXAA01. The sequence continues at coordinate 2,844 of CAIXAA010000763.1, forward strand.
CAATCCGCCAGCTTGAGCTCGACGCCGCCTTCCGTCTCGATCGCTTTCGCGAGACGCAGGCGCAATTTCTCCACCGCTTCCGCCTCGGTATCGAGACGGGTGATGAAGATCGTTTCGTACAGACGTACCAACATGATCTCACTCTCCCCATGGATCCATGGCCTTCGCCACAGCGCCCGGCCTATGCGACCGAGCAAGGAGTCCACCACCTGGTCCTTCCAGGCAGCCTGGCTCCGGCGACCGACAAACTGTCAGCCACCGGCCGCCTTCAACGGCAAGCCGTTGAATTCGTTCATCGCCACGCGCACACCCTTGTGCGCCACGGCCAGCGCGGCATCCGCCGCCAGATCGAGGATCTGCGGCAGCCAGGCGCGCTCTTGCGGCGAAAAGGGCTCCAGCACGTAGTCCGCCGGATCGCCCTTCTGGCCTCGCCCGATCCCAATCCGCACGCGGGCAAAGGCATTGGAGCCCAGCTGCTGCGTGATGGAGCGCAGGCCGTTGTGCCCGCCATGCCCGCCGCCCGACTTCACCTGCACCCGCCCGGGGGCGAGGTCGAGGTCGTCGTGCAGCACCAGCAACTCCTCCGGAGCCAGGCCGAAGAAGGCGCACATGGCCTGGACCGGATGACCGCTCAGGTTCATGAACGTGCCCGGCTTGAGCAGACACAGGTCCAGGGAACCCTCGCGCAACCGCGTGAATTCACCGTTGAACCGCGTCTGCCACTGCAGGCCGCTGCGTCGCGCCAGCGCATCCACGACAAGGAACCCGGCGTTGTGGCGGGTGTTCTCGTACTTGCGGCCCGGGTTGCCCAGGCCAACGATGGCGCGGATGGTGCGCTCGGGAGCCGTCTTGCTCGGCACCGCCTTGCTGGACGCCGCATTGCTTGTCGCTGCATTGCTGGGCACTGGATTGCCGGCCATGATCTCACACGAATTGGCCTTGATCTCAGGCTACTCACAGGCAGGGGCACCGCACAGGCGCCCCGTCATCGCGGCTACTTCTTGCCAGCCGGCTTCTTCTCTTCGACCACGGCCTCGACCTTGGCAGCGAAGACTTCCAGCACCTTGAACGCCTTCTTGTACACGGGCTTCACGCCCGTGGGCATCGGCAGGTCATCGACCATCATCGACGTGCCGTTCTCCATCGGAGTGACATCGACTTCGATCAGGCGCGGCAGCGTCGCCGGCGTGCACGAGACATGCACTTCGCGGCGGATGATCTCGAGGCGACCGCCGGCCTTCTGGCCCGCGGAACGACCGACGGTGGTCACCGGCAGCGTCACTTCGATGCGCGAATCCGGCTGCACGACGATCAGGTCGACGTGGCGCAGGACGCGGGTCACCGGGTGAACCTGGACGTCGCGGGCGATGGCGAGCAGTTCCTTGCCATCGGCCATCTGCAGCGTGAACAACTGGTTGCGGCCGTAGGCGCTCTGGAGGCCGCGCTTGAGCGGCTTCGGGTCGAGGACCACGGCCTGGGAGGCCATGCCACCGCCGTAGACGACGGCCGGAAGCAGGCCGGCGCGGCGAACCTTGCCCGCGATTCCACTGCCCGAAAGGTGACGCGGCTTGACGGTGATCTGCACGGTATCCATCGATTCCTCTCCAACTCTTCGCAGATTTACACAGCGAACTCGCAGACTTTCACCACGCTGACCTGGCAGGGCCCAAGGCGCGGAGGGACAGAAGTATAGGGAGTTCGTGCTGGGTGTCAATCGCGCACTGCGCCGCTGCTAACCTTCGAGCCCGGCCAGCTGTTCGAACAGCGCGCGCTGCTTGGCGCTCAGCTTGCGCGGCACCACGACCTTGACGTGCGCGAACAGATCGCCGCGCCCGCTGCCGTTCAGGTGCGGCACGCCTTTGCCACGAATACGAACCTGTTCGCCGGGTTGCACGCCGGGCGGCAGCTTGACGCGCTCCGTTTCGCCTTCGACCAGCGGCACATCGCAATTCCCGCCCAGCACGGCGCGCACCACGTCCACTTCGACTTCGCAGTGCAGGTTGTCCGCGTCGCGCTGGAACACATCGTGCGGCTGCACGTTCAGCACGACATACAGATCGCCTTGCGGACCACCACGTTCGCCCGCCTCGCCCTCGCCCGCGATGCGCAGGCGCGTGCCGAGATCGACGCCGGGCGGTACGCGCACCGTGACCTTGCGCTCGATGCGCTGCTGCCCCGCGCCGCCGCAAGAGGTGCAGCGATCGGCGGCGCGCACGAAGCGGCCCGCGCCCTGGCACTGAGGGCAAGTGACCGAGAACATGAAGGGACCTTGAGCGTGGTTCATCTGCCCGCGGCCGTGGCATTGCGGGCAGGTCTCCGGCGCGCTGCCAGGCTTGGCGCCGCTGCCGGTGCAGGCGCCGCACGGCTCGACGCGCGGCACGACGATCTCCTTGCGCACGCCGGCGACGGCTTCTTCGAGGGTGATCGGCAGATCGTAGCGCAAGTCGCTGCCGCGGCTCGCCCTTGCCCGGCCGCGGCCGCGGCCACCGCCGAACATGTCGCCGAACAGATCGCCGAAGTGGCTGAACAGATCGTCCATCGACGAGTAGGCCGGCGCGCCGCCGCCCGCGCTCTGGAACGCCGCGTGACCATAGCGATCATAGCGCGCCCTCTTCTCCGGATCGCTGAGGACCTCGTAGGCTTCGGCGCAGACCTTGAACTTCTCTTCCGCTTCTTTGTTGCCGGGATTGCGGTCGGGATGGTAGGCCATCGCGCTCTTGCGAAACGCCTTCTTGAGGTCGCCCTCGCTCACATCGCGTGCGACTTCAAGCACTTCGTAGTAGTCCCTTTTCTCCATCCCCTTCCTCGATGGCCGCGCCTTGCAGGTGGCGCGCCGTGCGCGATCGCGCCGCGCCAAGCAAGGCCACGGGGTCGCAGTGTCAAGTGCCGAAGTATGCTGTGCGCGCGCTCAACTGGCTACGCCAGCGCCGCGGATCCGCGCGCCGCGCCGAACGCTTTGGTCGCCGCGTGTCGCTTTTGCCCGCCACGAAGTTGCGATTCTCGCGTCCCGCGTCTACCTTCATGGGGCGCCGCTTGCAAAGTTCGTGCAAACTGCAGTGGCGAAACGTAGCCCCGGTGCAGTGTACCGGTGGCGGGGTCAACGCGGGTCATGGATTTCAAACAGGGACTCCACCTCGGACAGCGACTCGAGCAGCGGCTGGTGATGACCCAGCAACTGCAGCAGGCGATCCGTCTGTTGCAGCTCTCGCGCACAGAGCTGGCTGAAAGCATTCAGGATGCCCTGTCGGAGAACCCGCTGCTGGAGGAGGCCGCACCCGCGGAAGTGGCGGCCGGCACGCTGATGAGCTCCGTGACCCAAGGCGAAGGCCAGGTCGCCGACTTCGAATCGCCCGGCACGCCCAACGAACGCACTGAGATCGATTGGCAATCCTACTTTGCCGATGTGGCGCGCGGGCCGACCGAAGGGGCGGGCCGCTACAGCGACAGCGACGAGGAGAGGCCGGCCCTTTCGCAAACGCTCACGCGGGCCAGCACGCTGAGCGAGTACATGGATGAGCAGCTCGGCACGTCGACGCTGACGCCGCGCCAGCGCGACATCGCCGTCGAGATCATCGGCAACCTGGACGACGACGGCTATTTCCGCCCGAGCCGCCTGGACTTGACCGGCCTGTCCGACAGCGTGCGCCGTCAACTCCTGCGCCAGATCGATGCCGCGCACATCGAACTCGAAGAATCGCGCAGTTGCCTGTCGCTGTTCTGGCTCAGCGATGAAGAGATGGAGTCCTGGCAAGCACTTGGCGAGGCGCGTGGCGGCAAGGTCGAGACCTACTTCGCCAACTCCACGCGCGCCATGGCCCTGCAGTTTGACGTGCCCGAGTCCGAAGTGCGCGAAGTCCTTGATCTGATTCGCAGCTTGGATCCGCCCGGCATCGCCAGCCGCGATCTGCGCGAGTGCCTGCTGACCGAAGCCATGGCGCGCCACCCGGACGAGAAGCGCCTGCACAAGCTGATCGACCGGCACCTGCCGAACCTGGAGCAGCGCAACCACCAGTTGATTCGCAGGGATCTGCACGCCACGCCGGAGGAGCTGCAGCGGCTGATGGGCCTGCTGTCCTCGCTCGAGCCGCGCCCGGGCCGGCGTTTCATCGGCGAGAGCGCGCGCTACATCACGCCGGACGTCCACGTGATCAAGGTGGGCGAAGACTACACGGTGGTGTTGAACGAGGACGGCTTGCCGCGGCTGCGCGTCTCGAAGTTCTACCAGAATGCGCTGTCGGAGCAGGGCGGCAGCGAAACCAAGGAATACCTGCAGGAAAAGATGCGCTCTGCCATGTGGATGATCCGTTCGATCCACCAGCGGCAGTCGACGATCCAGCGCGTGACCGAGTCGATCATGCGCTTCCAGCGGCCGTTCCTGGACTTCGGCGTGGACAAGCTCAAGCCCCTGGTCTTGCGCGATGTGGCTGAAGACGTCGGGCTGCACGAATCGACGGTTTCCCGTGTGACGACCAACAAGTACGTGCACACGCCGCAGGGCATCTACGAGCTCAAGTTCTTCTTCAACAGCCGGATTTCGTCGAGCCACGGCGGCGATGACATGGCCTCCGAGGCGGTCAAGCAGGCGATCAAGAAGATGGTGGAGAAGGAGAAGCCTGAATCTCCGCTGTCGGATCAAGAGATTGCCGAGATGCTGCAGGGCGAGTGGGACAAGCGGCGGATGCTGGAGCGCCTGCACTGCACCGAGAACCAGCTCGACGCGCTGCGCCCACCGCAGGCGATGACCATTGCCCGGCGCACCGTTGCCAAGTATCGTGAAGCCATGAACATTCCCTCGTCGTCACGGCGGCGCAAGGTGTACTGACATGCTGCGATCGCGCAAAGGCCGTCTCGTGGTCGTCACCGGCATCAGCGGCTCGGGCCGCTCGACGTGCCTGCGCGCGCTCGAGGATGCCGGCTACTACTGCGTCGACAACCTGCCCGCGAGCCTCTTGCCCGCCTTGCACGACACCATCGCCGAGCGCCTCGCGCACACGCCCGTCGCGGTCGGCATCGACGCGCGCGGCGGCGAGTTGCTGGGCGACTTCGAGCAGGCGCTGGCCTCCGTTCGCGAAGCCGGCGTGCAGCCGGAGCTGGTCTTCCTCGACTGCGCCGACGACATCCTCATCCGCCGCTTCGCCGAGACGCGCCGCAAGCACCCGGTCTGGCAGGCGGGCACGGTCAGCGAGAGCATCGCCCACGAACGCCGGACGATGCAGGCGATCCGCGAGCAGACCTCGCTGGTCATCGACACGTCGGAGATGAACGTCCACCAGTTGAAGCGGCACATCCTGCGGCTGTTCGACCCGGAGAACTCCGCGGAGATGCGGCTGATGGTCTCGGTGCTGTCGTTCGGCTACAAGCACGGGCTGCCGCGCGATGCGGATTACGTCTTTGATGTCCGCTACCTGGGCAATCCCTACTTCGTGTCGGAGCTCACGCAGCTCAGCGGCCTCGACGCGGCGGTCGGCGAGTACGTGATGTCGCGCGGCGGCCTCGAAGCGCTCGACAAGATGACCGAACTCCTCGATCACGTCTTGCCGCAGCACGCGCAGGAAGGCCGCGCGCTGGTCACGATCGCGCTCGGTTGCACCGGCGGCCAGCACCGGTCGGTGGCGCTGGCCGAGGCGATCGCGGCGCACGTGCGGACCCTGCACCTGGGCCGCGTGACCGTGTCGCACCGCGACGTGAAGCTGCTCGAGCCAGCCTGAGCATCGCGGGCCCGGATGAAGCGCCACGAACAGCAGCCCGTGCGGAAGTTCTTGCCCCGCGGCGCGCGCCAGCGATACTGACCGCCGCATGAAGGTCTTCCCTGTTGCCCTTTGCTTCCTGATCGCTGGCCTGACGGCGGCCTGCAGCGGCGCGCAGGAACGCGACCTCGGCGTCGACGAGATGGTCTTTGCGGACGACAGCGCGATCGTCTCGATTCCCGCCTGGAAACCGCCACCTAGGCCGCGACGCGTCGCCTCCGCCGGAACGCCTGTCTTGCCGCGCTCCGGCCCGTTGCCCGGCGCGGTGTGCGACGGCAACCACGACTCGCCGTCGCGCTCGATCGGCCAGGCCACCGACGGCGCCCTGCAGGACGCCTGCCGCATGCCCGCCAACGGCAGCGGCTGGGTCTCCGTCAACCGCCCAAGCAGCTTCGGCACCGACGAGGCGGTCGCCATGCTGCAATGGGCCGCCGCGCAGGTCGTCGCGCAGTATCCCGGCAGCCACCCCGTCGTCTTTGGTGCGCTTTCCGCGGAGAACGGCGGCACGCTGCGGCCGCACAAGTCACACCAGTCCGGCCGCGATGTCGACATCAGCTACTTCCACACCGACAAGCGCGCCCTGCGCCGCTTCGAGCCGACGGATTCCGGCAACCTCGACTCGGAGCGCACCTGGGCCTTCCTGGAGACGCTGCTCTACACGGGAAATGTCGCTTTCGTCTTCATGGATTACAACATCCAGGCGGTGCTCTACGCCGACCTGCTGGACAGCGGCTGGAGCGAAGATGGCCTCGCCGGGCTGTTCCAATACCCGGCCGGTCCGGGCGTGCCGCGCGGCGTCATTCGCCACGCCACCGGCCACGCCGACCACTTCCACGTCCGCTTCCGCTGCGCCGACAAGGACAAGCCCGACTGCGCCGATTGACGCAGTTTGCGCCAAGAGACGCAGCCCGCGCGGTGCTTTGCCGAATTCTCGGCAGGCAGCGCCGATATCTCGGCAGGCGATTCGGCAGCGGCAAAGGCCCATGGTGTGTTCACGCCACGCCGGGTGACGTGTTTGCGCCATGTCGCGCATGGCTCGCGGCAAGGACGCGGTCTGCGCCGTTTGGCGCACTTTGGCGAAAAGCGGCGTGACTGGGCGATCTTGAGAACATCCTGAGGAGATCGCCACCTGTGCCGAAAGTCCGGCAAGGCTTCCGAGCGGTGCCGAATGCGCCGAATTTTCGGCAATCGTGTGCCGCGAGGCCAGCGGCCAAGTGCCAGGTCCATTGATGCAAAGCGGCCAATCGCTGCACGCAAGCCACTTTCGCTGCGGTGGCAGGCAAATTGCAAGACGCGAGCGGCATGGTGCCGGGCGCAGGCGGATGGGCCGCTCCGCCCCGGCATGAGGAGCCACGATGTTCTCCAAAGACACGCTGCATCTCTGGGTCCTGGGGAGCCTCCTGCTCCTCGTCGGGACCGGGTTCATGACGGTGCGCCATCTCATGACGCCCCCTTCCTTCGGACAATTCGGACATTACCGCGGCACGGCGCTGGGCGACTGTGCCGACAAGAAGCGCAACCTCATCACCCGCGAGGATTGCACGGGCTGCCACGCCACGTTGAAACACCCGCTGGGCAAAGCGCATTTGCACGTTCATTGCGCGGATTGCCACGGCCAGGCGCGCGAGCACATCGAGGCTTGCACGGTTGAGAAGGGCAAGGTCGCGGCCGGCGCGCCGTTCGTGTGCAACAAGAACAACCTGATGCCCACCAACCAGAAGGCGATCTGCCTGCACTGCCACGCCAAGGTCGTTGGCCGGGCGCCCAAGCATCCGCAGATCGACTTCGAGGAGCACATGAAGGATCAGGGTCCCAAGGACCCGACGAGCCCGTCGGTGTGCTTGCAGTGCCACCGCGCCCACGATCCGGATCCGTCCAACTCGCCGGAAGATGAAGCCGCGCCGGCACCTGCTGCGCCCGCCGCACCCGCTGCGGACCCCACCGCTGCCGCCGCACCCGCAGCCGAGCCCGCCGCTGCCGCACCCGCCGCACCGGCCGCCGCCGAAGGAGGCAAGGAATGAGCACCACGCTGGAAAACAAGACCCGCCGCGAGTTCCTGTGGGACGCGGTCAAGACCTTCACCTTCGGCGCGATGACGCTGACGGCCATCCCGATGATGGTCGGCGAAGCCGAAGCCACCGATCAGGGACACAGCGAAGGCGAGACCGGCAAGAAGGGGACGATCCTCTTCGGCTACCTCGTCGACACGACCAAGTGCATCGGCTGCGGCAACTGCATGGTGGCGTGCAAGAAGGAAAACGACGTTCCGGACGGCGAGTTCCGCACCTGGGTCGAGCGCTATGTCTACTACAAGGACGGTCGCGTCCAGGTGGACATGGTCACGGCGGAGCCCTTTGCGTTCGCCGGCAAGTCGCCCATCGACCCGAAGACGGTCGAGAAGGCGTTCTTCGTTCCGAAGCTCTGCAACCACTGCATCAACACGCCGTGCATCCAGGTGTGCCCGGTGGGTGCGTCCTTCATGTCGCCCGAGGGCGTCGTGCTGGTCGACACGCTGCAGTGCATCGGCTGCGCGTACTGCGTGCAGGCATGCCCGTTCGGCACGCGTTTCATCAACCACAAGACCAACATCGCGGACAAGTGCACGTGGTGCTACCACCGGATCAAGCACGGCGCCAAGCCGGCTTGCGTCGACGCCTGCCCCACCGGCACGCGGACCTTCGGCGACATGAATGACCCCGACAGCGACATCTCCAAGGC
>CAIXAA010000764.1 GCA_903917305.1 uncultured Myxococcales bacterium
AAATCCCATTCGTTCAGCCGATCTCCCGCGCCGATCTGGCCCAGCGTCGCGCCGTTCAGGCCGGGATGCGCACCCAGAGGCGTCGACAGCACGAGGCGCAGCCCCTGGGCGAGCAGATCGTGGTGCTCCTTGCCGTGCACGCCGTGCCGCGCGCCCAGGTCGGCAATCAAGGCCTCCAGCTCACGCCCCCGCCGCTGTTCGCGCTGCGTGGTGAAGTCCAGCAACTCCAACACCTTGTGCACATAGGTGCCGGGCCCCATCCCGCGCGGAAAGGCAAACAGCGGCACGTTGTCGGCACCCGACGCCGACTCCTCCGGCGGCAACACTTGCGCCGTCTCGCAAGTATCGTCGTCCGTCTTCTCCTCGTCGTCCGCGACGCCGTGCCTGCCGCGCGTCAGCATGGTGTAGCTCAGGCGTTTCCAGTCATTGTCGAACGGCTCTGCCCGGTACTGCGCCGCCTGCAGCAGCGCCGGCGTCACGTTCGCGGCGCCCGTGCGCGCCTGATCCGCCGCCGGATCCGGCTTGGTGCGCACCTCGATGAGCCGCCGCCCCTGCGCGTCCCGCGCCCGCGTGTGCGCCAGCGCGACGGCGTCGTCCAACACTTGCGGCATCGTGCAAGGATCGGCCAGCGCCGACTTGGCATTCGCCGCCCGCTCGGTCCCGCCACCGACACCGAACAGCACCGACGCCAGCGCCGACTCGTCGCTCGCCGCCACCGGCCCCCAGAGGGCCACGCAGTGGTGCCGTGCCCGCGTGAAGCCGACGTAGAGCAGGCGCATATCCTCTTGTCGCTGCTCGGCTTTCATCGCCGCCGCCCGCGCATCGCGCTCCGGCGTCTTGCACAGGTTCAACTCCAGCCGCGGCGTCGTGCCGTCGTGCCAGCAGAAGCGCGTCGCCTCCGGCGACAGCCAGCCATCCCACAGGTAAGGCAGCACGACGACGGGATATTGCAGGCCCTTGCTGCGGTGCAGCGTCGTCACCTGCACCGCGTCCGCGTCCGACTCCAGCCGGCGCTGCGTCGACTCCGCCTCGCTCTCGCCGGCCGCGCGTTGCTCCCGGGCAAAACGCAGCAATCCTGCGGCACTCAATCGCTCCTGCGTCGCCGCCGCGTGCAGCAGCTCCAGCACGTGCCGCAGGTCCGTCAGCCAGCGCTCGCCGTCCTCGCGGCGCGCGATGCGCTCGTAGACCTGGCGCTGCGGATCGGTCAGGGCCAGCAGGAACGCCGGCAGGAAGCCGCTCATCCCCAGCCGTTCCGACCACTTGTGCACATCCTGCCGCAGCTGCGCCCAGCGTGGCGTCTCGGCCTCGTCCGTCAGCGCGCTCAGCAGCTGCACGCCACTCCACCCCACCAGCGGCGACACCGCCAGCAGCCGCGTCGGCCCTTCCTCGCCGGGCCGCGCCACCGCCTCCAGCCAGCGGAGCACGGTCAGCGCCGCCTCCGACTGCCACACGTTGCCGGTCTGACAAACGATTGCAGCAATCCGCAAGCTTCGCAGCGCGCGCCGGATCGGCCCCGCGTGCTTGTTCTTGCGCACCAGGACCGTGATGTGCCGCGCGGTCAGCGGCTCCCGCACGTCCTCGTGGCCCGCCGCGCGCTCCTCCGGCGTCGCCACGCGCGTCACCAGCGGCCGTGCCGCCAGAAGGTCGCCCACCTCCGCCGCCGCAAGCAGCGGCACCTTGGGATTGACCCGGTATTTCGGGAGCTTGCCGTCCTTGGACGGCCCGCGCATCCCCAAGTCCTGCCAGCCGAAGGAGCGGATCTGCAGCGGCGCCCGGTCCTCGGCAAACAGCAACCGATCCGCCTGGTTCCGCTCCGCCGCGCTCACCGCCTCGTAGGCGATCGACGCGCTGCCGAACGGGTCCGGCTGGCCGCTGAAAAGCGCATTCATCGCCGCGACATAGCGCGCATCCGACCTCTGGTTGCACGTCATCGTGAAGCGCCGCGCACCCTGGCGCTGGCACGCCTCGCTGTAGACGAACACGTCCGCACCGCGAAAGCCGTAGATCGCCTGCTTGGGATCGCCAATCAAGTACAGGTGATGCGCCGGCTGCTCGCCGTCCTTCGCCGCGAACACCGTCTCGAAGATGCCCCACTGCACGCTGTCCGTATCCTGGAATTCATCAATCAGTACGGCGTGATAGCGCTCGCGCAGATTCGCGCGCAGCGGCTCGCCCGCCTCCGCGTCCGACACGCGCGCGTGGACCAGCGACAGCAGGTCCGAGAACGACAGCAAGCCGCGCTGGCGAAGGCGCTTGGGCAGTTCCTCGCGGACGTGCGCGGCAAAAGCGAGGCGCGGCGCGTTGATGGCGTCCGCGTCGGGCATCTGCCGGGTCAGCGCCTCCCACGCGGCCATCAGCGGATGCTCGAACGGCGCTGGCGAGGCCTTGAGCACCTTCGTTGCGACGTAACTGGCGAGAAAGTAACGGCCCCAGCCTTCCTCCGCCAGGCCCGGCCACGGCACCGCGCCGGCGGCCAGCCAGGCGTCCAGCTTCTCGGCATTCTCCAGGGTCTTCTGGGCGTTGTACGGATGCCCGGCGCAGCGCAGCTTGCCCGCGCCCGCGTCCGCCACCAGCGCCTCCACCAACGACGCGCACCCCGCCCGCCACTGCGCCGCGAACGGCGGCACGGCGTCGCGGAAGGTCTGCCAGCCGCCCTCCGCAGGCTGCGGCGGCAAGGGCACGTCGGCCCGCACCATCACGAAGTCCGCGATCCGCTTGAGCTCCGAGCGGGTCAGCCGGCACACGCCGGTCAGCCACGCGCAGCGCGCCGCGTCGACGTCGTGCAGGTGCCGCGAGAGGTAGTCGTCGACGATCTCCTCGAGGATCGGCCCGGTCTGGTCGAGCAGCTCCGCGCTGAAGTCGACCTGGCTCTCGAACGCGTGCAACTGCAGGACGCGCTGGCAGAAACTGTGGATCGTGAAGACAGCGGAGGTGTCGTAGTCGCGCAGCGCCGCGTCCAACCGCTGCCGGCGGACGTCGCGCAGCGCCTCCGGCTGCCACAGGTGCAGCAGCGCCGCGTCCTTCGGCGGATCATCCTTGCACAAAGCCGCAAGTGTCTCGGCAAGGCGGCTGCGGATGCGGTCGCGCAGCTCCGCCGTGGCGGCTTTCGTGAACGTCATCACGAGGATGCGATCGATGCCCAGGCCTTCTTCAGCGACGAGGCGGGCCACCAGGCTGGCGATGCTCCACGTCTTGCCGGTGCCCGCGCTAGCCTGGACGACGGTGACGCCGCGCTCGAGCGGCAGGTTGATGTCGAAGGGCGCGTGCTGCAAGGTCATTCGTCCCCCGCAGCGGCCATGGCCTGGAACAGCGGTCGCCAGACCTTCGCGGCCAGCGCAACGAATTCCTCACTCGCTTCGCCCGCTTGCGCCCAGCCTTCCTCCTGCGGATAGACGGCGTGCAGGTAGACGTCGGCGGATTCGGGCGTGGAGAAGCGACCGTCGTCGTCGCTGTCGCCCCAGGCGCTTGCCGCCGCGTCCGTCGCCGCGTCCAGGCTCGCGGCATCGCCAGGCGAATACTTGCGCGCAAATGCAAACGAGGTCTTCTCGAACAGCGGCAGCGGCCGCTGCCGGGCCTGCTGCGCCAACGCCACCAGCTCGGCCAGCAGCGCGCGCGGCTGCGCCGGCGCCGCCAGCACGGCCTGCTTGGGCGCGTCCTTGGCATTCAGACCGTAGAGCCGCGCCTGTCGCGGCCGCGCACAGCCCGCCGCCTCGTCCGCCGCGCTCAACGCAAGCAGCCGAATCCAGGCACGAAGCAAGCGCCGCGGCTTCTCCTGCGGGTCGGAGAGCTCGAAGTCCAGCACGTGCCCATCCGGCGACACGTGCGGCACGGCGCCCGTCAGCGTCACGCCGGCCACGTCCTCCAGCCGCACGCGCTGCCCTTGCGGCGCCTGCCAGTCGCGGCTGGCACCTTGGCGCAAAAGCGCAATGCGCGCCCGCTGTTCCGCCAGCTGCACGGCGCCAGCCATGCCAAGCGGCAGCCGGCCTTGCGCGCGCCACTGCGCCAGCAGCAGCCCCTCGTCCGGCTGGGGGCTCGTCTTCAGCTCCATGCTCAAGAGATCATTGGCCAAAGACCAGGCGTCCAGACCGTCCAGCTCCACCGGCTCGCGGTCGTCCAGGGCCTCTTCGCGTTCGTCCAGGTAGAGTTGCAGGCGCCGCTGCAGCAAGAAGCGCGTCGGGCGCGTCACGGCGGCGATCAACTCCTCCAGGTCCATCTCGACCGGCGGGTTCGCCTCCGGCGCAAGTGCTGGCGAGGACTTCGGAAACAGACCGTCCTGCGCCACACGCTCCCCAGCGAGCAGGTTGGCCACGTGCGCCATGCGGGCGTCGAAGGTCAGGGGTTGCGCGCCGAAGTTGCGCTCGCTGAACGGCTGCACCGGGTGGCGCTGCAGCAGCTTGTCGCGCAGGCGCACCTCCGCGTTCGGCAAGCAGAACGTCGCGTCGAGCACGTCGAGCAGCTCCGCAAGCGGCACCGCCGGCGGCCGTGGCTCGCCGGTGCGCTCGTTCTGGCCCGTGTAGAAGAACAGCATGTGATCACGGGCAGATAGCAAGGCTTCCAGCAACAGGTGGCGGTCTTCGTCGCGCGGATCGCGGTCGCCCAGCCGCCGCGAACGCGCCGTGCGGTCGAACCCCAGCTCGCGCCGCGTGCGCGGAAACACGCCGTCGTCCAGGCCGAGCAGGCAGATCGTGCGAAACGGCACGCTTCTCTGGGGTTGCAGTGCGCACAGCGTCACGGCACCCGTCACCGGCCGGTCGCCCTTTTGCGGCAGATCGAAGCGCCCGGCCAGCACGGCCGAGATCGCGGAGGCCGTGGCGTCGCGGTCCGTCGCGCCGGCCTGCACCGCCAGTTCTTCCAACGCATCCAGGACTTCGGCGCGCAGGAAGCCGGCCTCCGGCGAAATCTGCGTCAGGTCGTCCAGCACGCGGCCCAGCGCCGTGCACCACGCCAAGACCGGCCGCGGATCGCGCAGCGACAGGACCGCGGCGTACAGCCGGTCGACGGCCTGCGCGAGGCGACCGAAGCTGGCAACGCGCTCGCCCTCCATGTCGTCGTAAGGCAGCGTATCCACGCCATTCACCGCAAACAGCGCGTCGTCCTCGTTCGCCGCGACCACACCCAGGGCCAGCCGCGCCAGGCCAAAGCGGACGGTGTTCTGGTCGTCCGCCGGCTGCCCGTGCCGTTCCCGGTCCGGCGCGTCCCACGCCCAGCGAATGCCCGCGTCGGCAATCCACGTGCGCATCCGCCCGACATCGAGCTCGTCCATCGCGAAGCGCCGCAGCACGGGCGCCAGCGCGAGCCAATCCGCGAGCGCCGATGCCGTCACCCGGCTGTTCGCCAGCTCCAGCACGCGCAGCAAGGCATCGGCCACCGGGTTCAGCGCACGCCGCGACAAGTCTGCGATTTCGAGCGGAGTCCGCGGGAAGCCCGGCGAGGTCCAGGAGCCATCCGCCTGGCGCTGCGCGCTGCCTTCCTGGAACGCCGCCTGCACCAGCGGCGCGTAGGTCTCGATGTCCGGCGTCATCACGACGACATCGCGCGGCTGCAGCGTCGGGTCGTCCGCAAACAGGCGCAACAGCGCGTCGCGCAACACTTCTGCCTGACGCGTCGGCCCGTGGCAGGCATGCACCTGCAGGGACGCGTCCGGCCCGTCCAGCGCCAGCCGGTCCTCGGCCGGCGGCAGCGGCGCCAGCGTACGGATCTGCTCCTGCAGCAGGCTGAGCACCGTCTCGGCAGGTGGCGCGCCCGGCGGCGGCTGCCAGAGCGCCGGACCGCGCAGCGGGTCGTCGTCGAGATCATGCCCCAGCATCAGCAGTTGCATGTCGCGCGACACGCGACCCAAGGAGGTCAGCAGCGGATTCTGGCAGGCCACCTCCGCCGCCAGCTGCGTCCGGCCATCGGCGTCCAGCGCGCGCGCGCGGCGGCGCAGGTCGGCGCGAGTCTGCAGGTCGCCCAGGTAGTCTGGCGAGGGCGAGAACAGGTAGAGGCGGACGTCGATGATTTCCGCCGCCGCCACCAGCAGTTCCAGGTGCAGCGTCGGCAGGGAGGACACGCCGAAGACATGCAGCGTCGTCAGTTCCCGGCGCGCCAGCTCGGCGGCCAACGCCGGCTGCCGCGCAACATCGCGAAACTGCTGGCAGGCCGCGTGGACGCGCTCCGACAGCGGCACGCCGGCTTGCGGTTGCGAGGTCAGGTGGCGCCACAGCAGCGGCTGCCAGGCATCGGGCGTGCCCGCCAAATGCAGCGGATCCTCACCGTTTTGCCAGGCGCGCAGCCAATCGGCCCGCGTCATCTGGTAGCTGTCGAGCAGCTCCGCCAGGGCCCGCGCAAGGCCCCAGTGCGCCCGCTGCACCGGCCCATCCAAGCGAATGTCTTGGCCTTCGAGGTAGCGGCGCACCGGCTGGAAGGCCTCCAGCTCGCACAGCTCCGGCAGGGCATCCAGCAGGCGCCAGGCCAGCGCGTCCGGCGTCCACGCATCCGCGGTCGGCTCGCTGTCCCCTTGCACGGCAGCCAGCAGACCGGCCGCCACCTTGCCGGGAAACAAGAATTGCACGCCGGCGCAAATACCAAGGTCTCTGGCAAGTTGCAGGCGCAGCCAGCGCTCCATGCCGCGGCTGCCCACCAGGACAGTTGCAGATTGCTGCAAGTCTTGCGGCGGGTGGGCCAGCAGATCCTGGGCCAGCGCCCCGGCCAATTGCTCGACGTAACAGCTGCGCAGCAGGTGGATCATGGCAGCACGAAGCGGGTGCGGCTGCCGCCCTGTTCGCGCACCACCTCCAGGCGGGCGTCGATGCGCGACTGCAACTCGGTGACATGCGAGATGATTCCCACGAGACGACCGCCGGCTTGCAGCTCCAGCAGGGCGCCGACCGCCTCGTCCAGCGCCGCCGGGTCGAGGCTGCCGAAGCCCTCGTCCACGAAGATGGCGTCGAGGTGGATGCCGCCGGATTGCGCCTGCACGACATCCGCCAGCCCCAAAGCCAGCGAAAGCGAAGCGAGAAAGCCCTCGCCGCCCGACAGCGTGCCGACCGCGCGCTCCCGCCCGGTGTAGGCGTCGAGCACCTCCAGCTCCAAGCCGCCGGCGCGCCGCTGATCCCCCACGCCCTGCGCCCGCTGCAACGTGTACCTGCCCTGACTCATGCGGGAAAGCCGTGACGAAGCCGCGACGAGCACGCCATCCAGCAACGCCGCGAGCACGTAGCGCTCGAACGTCAGCCGCCGCGGGTTGGTGCCCGACGCCGCCTGGGCCAGCGTGGCCAGGACGCGGTGCTCCTCCTCGTCACGGGCGAACTCCGCGGCAAGCTGGCGCAATTTCACCAGGATCTGCTCGAGGCCGCGCAGTTGCTCCTGCAGCCGTGCCACCTCCGTGACCGACTGGGTGTGGTGCGTGGCGGCCTGCTGCGCGGCGGCCTCCAACCCGGCAAGATCCGGCGCAACAACACCTTGCGCCTGCGCCGCCGCATCCGCGGCTTCCTTGCGCGCCACCGCCAGCGCTTCGGCGAAGCGACCGATGGCCGCCTCCAACCCATCCAACTCCGCGGGGGCCCGACGCGCACCGCGGTAGCCTTCTTCGGACGCGAAGCTCGCGTCGCGCCAACCTGCCGCGAAGGCCAGTTCAGCAGACGCGGCGCGGGCTTGCGCCGCATCGTGGGCCTCTTGCGCCGCCTGCGAGGTCGCCGTGGCCGCGGCCGCCGCACTCCCCGCCGCAGTCGCCTGCTGGGTGGCGGCCACCAAGGCTTGCTCCAACGCCTGGACTTGGGATGCCGCCTGCGCACGGGCCGCCGCAAGCGCGCCATCCTTGCGCAGATGTTCGGGAATGCCACGCTCCCGCTCTTGGCAAAGGCCGCCCGCCGCCTGCAGATTCCCGGACTGCGCGGCCAGCTCGGTGTCCGCCTTGGTGCGCTCCAACTCCGCGGCCGACAGCCGCTCCTCCCAGCGCTGGACTCCCACCGCGAGCGCCGGCAGTTCCTTGGCCTGGCCCTGCGCCGCGACCAGCGCCGCGTGCGCCGCATCGGCTTGCGCTTTCAGGTCAGGGAGTTCCATCGTCTGCGCCGCGCCGAGCTGCGCCTCCTGCGGCCCCAACAGCGCCGCATGGCCGGCGAGCGCCTGCTCGCGCGTCGCCAGCGCCGCGCGCGCCTGGTCCAACTGCTGCTCCGCCCGCTGCAGCCCGGCGCGTGCCGCCTCGATCGTCTGCTCGTCCGGCGGCGCCTCCTCGCTGCTCGCCGGGTGCGGGTGCTCGGTCGCGCCGCACACCGGGCACGCCTCGTTCGCCACCAGCTGCCGCGCCAGCAGCGTCGCCTGCCCGCGCACGCGCGCCTCCGCGAGCGACTCCAGTTGCGCGCGCGCCTGCTGCCGCGCAACCGTGCTCGCCTCCAATGCTTTCTGGCTCTGGTCCACGGCGGCTGTCGCCAGCGCGTGCTGGCGGCGCGTCGCATCGAACGCCTGGCGCAGCTCGCAAATTCGCTGGCAATCCATGGCTTTGTGCTGCAGGCCCTCGACCTTCGCCGCCTGCAGCTGCGCCTCGGCCAGGCGCGGTCGCTGCACCAGCAGTTCCGCGCGCACGTCGGCCAGCGCCTGCTCCGCCTTCTCACGCGCCAACTTCGCGACGTTGTACGCTTGCTCGGCCGCAGCCGCGGCGTGCCGCGCCGCCTCCAGCTCCGCCACCTGCCCGGTCCAGGCGTCCAGCTGCCGCACGCGCTCGGCCGCCGCATCGCGCTCGCCTTTGCGCGCCTGCTCGGCATTCAGCGTGTCTGCCGCGGTCTTGTTCGCCTGCGCCGCCAGTTGGGCCCGCGCCGCCGCCTGCGTCGCCGTCTGCTGCGCCGTCTGTTCCTCGGCGCGCCGCTGATCGCGAACCTGCTCCGCGCCGCGCAGCAGGGCGGCCTGCCGCGCACGTTCCAGCGTGATCTTGCGTTCTTCCTGCTGCGGCAGCTCCGCCAGCAACGCCTGCGCCGCCGCCTGCGTCGCGCGCTGGCGCTCCAGCCTGGCCTGGTCGGCCTTGCCGGACTCCAGCTCGCGCTGCACCACGGCCAGATACTCCAGCAACTGCGCGACTTCGCGACGCATGTGCTCGACGCGCGCCCGGTCCTGCAGGGCCCGCTCCTCCAGCGCCAGCGCGGTCTCCGCACCGGTCTGCGCGAGGTACTGCTGCGTGGCTACGCGGTTGCGTTCCAGCCGCGCTGCGGCGTCCTTGGCGCGCTGCGCCAGGAACTGCTCGATGCTGCGGTACTTGTCGGTCTCGAACAGCATCGCCAGGATCGCCTGCCGCTCCTGCGAGGCCGACGATAGCAGCTTGCGGAACTGCCCTTGCGGCAGCATGACCACCTGGCGGAACTGGCTGGCGGCAAAGCCAAGCAATTTCTTCACTTGCTCGCCGACGTCGCGCACGCCGGTCGCCAGGACCTGGCCGTTGTCGCTGTCCTGCGCGCCCTGGCTGCGCTGCCACAGCGTCGCGTCGGACGCCTGGCGCGTCATGCCCACGCCGCGGGCGGTCGGGCGGTCCTGCTCCGGGCAGCGCCAGATGCGGTAACACTTTGAACCGACTGAGAAATCCAAGTACACTTGCGTCAGGCGATCGGCGGCGGCGTGGTCGCTGCGCATCTGCTTGCCGCTGCGCTCCTCGCCGGAGGTCTCGCCGTACAAGGCAAAGCAGATCCCGTCGAGGATCGAGGTCTTGCCGGCGCCGGTCGGGCCGTGGACGAGGAACAAGGCGCTGCTGCCAAGCGCCCGAAAGTCGATGACTTCTTCGCCGGCGAAGGGGCCGAACGCGGTCAAGCGCAGCACGAGCGGCCTCATCGT
>CAIXAA010000765.1 GCA_903917305.1 uncultured Myxococcales bacterium
CGTCACCACCAGCGTGGCCACCCCCGGCGTCAGCTCGAACGGCACCTGGGCGTTCACCTGCCCGCCGTCGGCATAGAACAGCGGCGCCTCGTACCCTCCGATCGTCGCCCTAATGTTGCCCAGCGTGCGCGGCAGCGTCAGCTGCAGCAGCGCCTTGTCGACCGTCACTTCCTCGGGCTTCATGCCCTTGGAAAGACTCACCATTTGCGGCTTGGGCGCGCCTTCTTCCTTGCTCGCCGCGCCGCGCTGCAGGTACCAGCCAAAGCGGCCATTGCGCAGGAAGACCGGCTCGCCCGACTGCGGATCCTGGCCCAAGGGCGCTTCGCCACGGGCCTTTTTCTCGATCAGCTCCAGCGCGGCCGCCACCGTCAGCTCGTCCGGCGCCGTGTCATCCGGCACATTCGCCGTCTTCTCGCCCGCCTTCACGAACGTGCCGAAGCGGCCGATGCGCACGTTGACCGGCTCGTCCGCAGGCGTCTTGCCAATGAACACGGAGCTGGCCGTCACCGGATCGATGGTGTCGCGCACGCCGCTCAAGAGGCCGCACAGGCCCTGCACCGGGCCGTGGGCGTTGATCGCCGGGAAGCCATCTTCATAGAATCCGCGCAGATAGTCGGCGCAGGGCGCTTCGCCGCGCGCAATCGCATCGAGCCGCGCTTCCATCTCGGCCGTGAAGTTGTAGTCGACCAGGTGCGGCATGTACGTTTCCAGCATCTGGATGACCGCCATGCCCATGAACGTAGGCACCAAGGCCGAGCCGCCGCGCCGGAAGCAGTACGCCTTGTCCAGCAGGTTCTGCAGGATCGCGGCGTAGGTGCTCGGCCGGCCAATGCCCTTGTCTTCCAGCGCCTTGACCAGCGAGGCGTCCGTCAGTCGCGCCGGCGGCTTGGTCTCATGGCCCTTGGGCTCCATCGGCGGCTCGCCCCAACCCAGCGCATCGCCCGCCTTGAGCACCGGCAAGGTCTTGTCGCGGTCGCTCAGCGCCTGCTCCGGGTCATCCGAGCCTTCGACGTAAGCCTTCAAGAATCCCGGGAAACGTGTCGTGCGCCCGCTGCTGCGGAACATCGCGTCGTCCACCGCGACATCCACCGTGGTCTGCTCGACCTGCGCGTCGACCATCTGGCTCGCCACCGTGCGCTTCCAGATCAGCTCGTACAACCGGCTGGCGTCGCGCCCCATGGCGTGCTCGACCTCGGTCATGCTCGGGAACTGCGTGCCAGCCGGACGGATCGCCTCGTGCGCCTCCTGCGCGTTGGCCGACTTGGTCTGGTAGCGGCGCGGCTGCGCCGGCAGGTAGTCCGCACCGTACTGATCGCGAATCAGCCCGCGCGCCGCCGTCAGCGCCTGCTCCGACAGCGTGGTCGAGTCGGTACGCATGTAGGTGATGAAGCCGCTTTCATACAGCTTTTGCGCCACCTGCATCGTCTGCCGCGCCGTGAAGCGCAGCTTGCGGCTGCCCTCCTGCTGCAGCGTCGAGGTGGTGAACGGCGGATAGGGCCGCAGAACCTGCGGTTTCACTTCGATCTTCTCGACGCGCGCCGGCCGGCCCTCGAGCCGCTTGCACAGCGCTCGCGCCGCCGCCTCGTCCAGCACGACGGCATCCTTGGCCGTCAGCTTGCCCGTCGTGTCGTCGAAGTCCTTGCCGGACGCCACGCGCTTGCCGCCGACGCGCGTCAGGTTGGCGTCGAACAGCTCCTGTTGCGGCCGCGTCTTGAACCTGGCGATCAGGTCCCAATACGCCGAGCTCACGAACGCCATGCGCGCGCGCGCGCGCGGCACCACC
>CAIXAA010000766.1 GCA_903917305.1 uncultured Myxococcales bacterium
CGCAGCACGACGTCCTCGCCGTCCGGCACCGTCGGCAGCGTCGCCATGCGCAATTCCAGCGGACCCGTGCCGGCTTTGAAGACGATCTTGCCGTCTTGCGGCTTGCGGCGCTCCGAGATGTCGAGATCCGCCATGATCTTGAGGCGTGCCACCAGCGCGTTGCGCAGTCGCCCGGGTACGCGCGCAAGGACGCGGCACTCGCCGTCCAGGCGAAGTCGAATTGTCACGGGCTCTTGCGGGCCATACTGCTCGATGTGGATGTCCGAGGCGCCGATGCGCGCGGCCTCGATGACGATCTCGTCGATCAGGCGCACGACGTTGTTGCTGCCCTCGCTCACCTCGTCCGGCTGCGCCGCAAGGTCGCCGGTTGCGTGGGGTTTCTCGCCCGGCGCGTGCGGTTTCTGCGGCGGCCGCGGCATGCTCTGGCTGTCCTCGCCACGCTCGATATCCGCAAGAATACGGCCGATGTTGCCGCTCGTCTGCCCGCCCGCCTCGACCTTCTTCTCCAGACCGATGCGCGCCGCCACCTGGGCACGCACCTGGCTCGGCGTCGCCACCAGCTCGATCACCTGGCGCTTGAGCAAGAACCGCAGCAGATCATGGACTTCCGTCTGCAGCGGATCCGACACGACCAGCGTGAGCTTCTGGTCGTCGATCGCCACCGGCAGCACATTGTACTTGCGCAGCACGTCCTCCGGGACTTCGGCAATCGCGGCCGCCTGCACCGGCCACTGGTCGAGGTTCACGAACTGCAGCCCGAACTTGTGCGCCAGCGTCTCCGCCAGCTCCCGCTCGCTCAAGAGCCCGGATTCGATGAGGATCTCGCCCAGGCGCCGTCCGCGCTTCTTGCGCTGCTCCTCGAGTGCGTCGTCCACGTCCTTCTGGCTGACGAGACCGCCTTCCACCAGGATCTCGCCCAGCCGCGCGCGCTTGCGCGCCTGGAGCTTGGCCGCGTCGTTGAGCGTTTCGGCGTCGATCTTGCGGTTCTCGACCAGGATCTGGCCCAGTGGCTTGGCGCGACCGGACGCCTGCGCTGCCAGCGCAGCTTGCAGATCCGAAGGGGAAATCTGGTGGTTGCGCATCAGCATGGCGCCGATCGGTTCCGGCCTCTCGTTGCCGACGATGCCGCGCGCGTAGAACCAGATGCGGTCCCACGAGGCTTCGGCGTCGCGCGGCCAGCCATAGAAGCCGTGACCTGCGGCCACTTCGGCGGCTTGCACGCGCGTGGCGAAGGCCTGACCGCCAGCGACGTGGATCGTCAGTTCGACGGTGTCTTCAGGCACTTCGCTCGGCTGCGCGCCTGGCGGCCGGTAGAAGGCGACCCACGCCACTTCGTCGGTGCTGAGGGCGATGGCGCGGACGGCCTGGCCGGGCGTCGCCATCCTGACCTCGAACTGCGACTGCATCGGCGAAAAGTCCTGCGTTACGCCGGAGACCAATTGGCCATTGAGGAGGCCGACGGTCACGACGCGGTGGGAAGGAGAGGCGGAGACGGCTGTGCTCATGGCTGCTGAAACTCCTTGATGGGACACAGATGATCGGCGAGAGGGTTGTTGGCGAGCCCCAACTGGAACGCAAGGCCAATCTGGTACTGCTCGGTGTTGACCTGCCAGCACAGCGCGTCGCGCGCCGCGGGCGGCAGCAGCGGGCGCAGGCGGTGGAAGAACTGCTCGAGCTCCGCGATGGTGGGCTGATCCGGGCCTTCCAGAATGAAGTCCCAGACTTCACCTGGATGCGCGGTGCGCGCCGGATCCGGCTGCCAATGCTGCAACACGCCGACGCCGAAGAAGCGCGGGCAGCCTTTGGCCGGGCCGCCGATGCAATCGCCCAAGGCGCGGGCGTAGTACCAGGTCGAGTAGAGGCGCGTGTCATACCACACGAGGCCAAGCGGCATGTCGACCTTGTCTTTGAAAAACGCGCGGATCTGGTCGAGCGTGTCGAAGCGGTGGCCCTTGATGGGGGCGACTTCAAAGCCGTCGATGCCCACGCCGTTCATCATGCGGAACGTGAACCACTCGTCGTGCATGCCGTAGAAGCGCAGATCGGGGA
>CAIXAA010000767.1 GCA_903917305.1 uncultured Myxococcales bacterium
GCCAAGGATCTTGTCGACGGTCACCTCCAGCCGCCCCGCGTAGAGCAGCTGGTCGTAATCCCTCGTTTGTTCAAGGGCTTGCTTGGCAGAGTTGAAGGCGCCAACGGTCAGCTTGACGCGCTCCTCCGGATCGTGAACGGCGGCGATCGCGCCCAGCAGGCGTTGCGGCTGCAGCACGTCGAACACCGGCGCATACGGCAGCGGCATGTCCTGCGTCGCCTTGAGATTCGCTTGCGAAAACGGAACTTTCTGCCAGCCGGCGCGCACGTCGATCCAAGGGCTCTTCCACGTCGCGTAGGCGTCGCGGAGGTAGTCGGCCGAGCGGTTGCCGTCCTTCTCGCGCGGCACCATTTCGACGCGCACCACGTACGACAGGCTGTCCGCGACGAAGTTACCCATCACACCGAACTGCGCGTTCTCCATCACGAAACCGCGGCGATAGCCGAATGGCGACGGATCGGCCTTGGACGAGTCGAGCGTCAGCGGCTTGCCATTGACCACGATGCTGCGCGTCTCGGAGTCGGAGTGGATGAAGCTGAGGCGCACGAGGCCGACCGGCTCCGCGCTGGTTTCGGCGAAGGCGGACCTTGCTGCACAAATCAATACAAACAAGAGGATATAGCGCATCAATCGAGATCCTCTTCAGCTTCTTGCGCCGCCATCATCCCGGTCAACGGCTTGCCACCCGGCGGCCGATCGAAGGGCGGTTGCCGCACAATCCGGGCCGCTGCGCGCAGTTGCCCAAGCAGCATCCGTCCTTGCTCGAAGTGCCGCGCCCGCTGCAGCGCCCGGGCCATGCCCGCCTTGGCCTGCTCGAACGCCATCGGCCAGCCCGGATGCCGGTCGTAGCGCTCGCGCAGCGCCTCGTCCGACACCTGCGTCGCGCCTTTCAGATCCACAAGTTGGTCCAGGCACTTCCGTGCCGCCAGCTGCTGCAAGTGCGTCGCCCGCGTCTCGCCGTGCCGCTGCAGGTGCCCATCGAGCGCCGCCTCACTGCCGAACTTCTTGATTTCGCGTAGGAGCTCTTGCTGAGCGACCGCCTCTGCTTTGGCGACGCTCTGCTCGCCCGCTGCCGTCTGCACCAGCAGCCGGTCGATGCGCGCTTCGAGCTGCGTCGCCGCCGCCCGCCGCCAGCTCACCTCGTCGGCATCGGCGCGCAGCACGCCGGTCTGCTCCAGCGCGCGCACGTCCGCGCGCAGATCGTCCCGCGCAATCGCGTGCCCATCCACCGTCGCCACCGGGTCCGGCAGCAGCGCGACGCGCTCGTCCAGCGGCGTCGGCAGCGGCGGCGCCGTCCAGACCATCACCACCGACAGCACCACGACGGCCGACAGCCAAAGCCCATCAGTCATCCGCATCGACATCCCGCCCGCCCGGCGTCAGCCGGACATCGCGCCATGGCGCCGCCGTGCCCTTGTACATCTGCCACAGCACACGCCCGAGTCCGCGATTCTGGTCTGGTTTCGTGAAGTCCATCGCATTCCACACGGCCTCGAAGCCGCCGCCGGTCTTCTTCTCCTGCGCGTTCAGCGTGGCGGGGTACAGCCGATCCGCGTGTTGAAACGCACTGTTGTCGGGCTTGTCGGTGAAGCAGCCGTAGATGGGCGAGGCGTAGCCGTCCAACTCCGTCAGCGGAGTGACATCGAGAATGCGCTCCATCGTCGCGTGGATCGACCCCGTGGCATGGTGCGTGTGATTGACGTATCCCCGTTTGGCATAAGGCGAAACGACGATGAGCGGCGAGCGGTGGTAGGCGACCGAATCGCCGCCATCCTGCGGGTCGTCCTCGAAGATGAAGATGGCCGTGTCGTTCCACGCCGACGACTGCGTGATGGCGGCGACGATGCGTCCGGTGGCGGCATCGTTGTCGGCGACCATCGAGCGCGGCGATTCGTGCGTCGGGTCGCCGCCGCAGCACGTGTGGTTGGCCGGCAGGAGGATGAAGGAAAACGCGGGAAGTTCGTGACCCTTGAGCCAGTCTTCGAACCACGCCGCCTTGCTTTCGTCCGTGACGTCGAGGTTGAACGCGGCGCCGGGCCAGTCGAGGTTCATGACCTGGCTGACCAGGAAGGAGTCGCTCATGCCGACGATTTCTCCAAAACTCATCGGCATGTAGCCGTGGGCGAGCAGGTTGGTGAACACAGAGCCGCCAGCGGGGCGCGATGTCGGGCTGACGCCCCAGGCGAAGTCGATGCCCTTGCCGTCGAGGTTGTAGAACTTCTCAATGTAGTCAGAGGCTTTTGAGTCGACCGCGTAGCTGTGCCCGGTCGCCGAGTAGTCGCCGTCGGTGTAGAAGTTGTCGAGCACGCAGAACTGCGCGGCCAACTTGTGCAGATTCGGCGTGAACTCCTCGCCGAAGAGCGTGTACTTCGGGTCCGCCTGGACATCCTTCTGCAAGGCACCGAGGTCGCCCAACTCCACATCGAACGTCTTGTTTTCGCGCATGATGTAGACGACGTGGTGCAGCACGGGCGACTTGCCCTTGCCCGGCAGAACCTTCAGGGCACCGGGCTCCGGCTGCAGGCGGCCGACGCCGGAGACGCCGATCATGTTGTCGAGCACCGCCAGGGAGCCATCGAGCAGGCTCTCTTTGTCGTCGGGCAGTTGGATGACGCTCATCGTGCCTGCGTAACTTGCCTCCACAGTTCCACTTTGCTTCCACGGCGGGATGCCGGTGCCCTTGGCGTTGACGACGTACAGTGTCTTGCCATCGGGCGAGACGGACACGCCGGACGGATACCAGCCGACCGGGATGCTGCCGATGACGGCGCCGCCTTGCGTGGCAATCACGATGACTTCATTGGACATCGCGCAGACGACGTAGAGGCGCTTGCCATCGGGCGAGACGGCCATCAGTCCCGGATCGCGGCCGCGCGGCGCCATCAACGGCTGGTCGAAGAGGATCAGACCAACTGGAATGTCGCGGACCTTCTGCATGGTCGCCGGGTCGAACTCGACGACCTTGTCGCCTTCGACCGCGCTGGCCCAGAGGTGCTTGCCATCCGGCGAGATGGCGATGCCCTGGCCGTTCACGCCCAGCGCCGCGGTGTCGGCGTCGGTTGGCGTCGAAGGTTCCGCCAAATCAACCCGTTGCACCTTGCCGTCGCGCCAGGTCACCAGGTATGCGTGCTTGCCGTCCGGTGCCATCGCGAGGTCATACGGGCCGGAGGCCACGTTGGCGATGCCCAACTGCTCGCCGGTCGCCGCGTCGAGCTTGGTGATGGCCTGCAAGCTGCCCTTGCCGCTGAGCGCGACGTAGCTCGACAAGCCGTACAGGAACTTGCCGTCGGGCGAGACGCCGATGCCGTAGAAGCCGCGCGCTGTGTCGTAAGCCCGCTTTTCGCTGAGGGTTCCGTCGGCGGCGATCGCCAACTGCCAGGTCGTCGCCATCGGCCCGCCGGAGGCGTAGAGCGACTGGCCATCGGGCGAAAACGCCAGGAAGCGATAGAGGTTGGGCCGCTCGAACGACTGCACGACCTTGCCCTGCGCCACGTCGTAGACCTGGATCGACGTCGTGTCGGTGCCCTTGTCGCTGACCAGGCCGTCATTCGAGATGTAGACCCACTTGCCGTTCGGGTGCGCCAGCACGCCCATGGGATAGCTGCCGAGCTCCACCTGCTTGCCCATTGGCGTCAGCAGGCGGCCATTGGGCAGCACGTGGACGTTCGGCTTCCATGCGCCGACCTGAAACGTGCTGGGAATCTGAAAGCGCGGCGGAATGTCGGGCACCATCATCGGCTTGCTCTTGGCGTAGCCGTAGGCGCCATCCGGGTCGAAGTCGGCGACCGAGGCGATGTCCGGACCCGGTTGCGACGTTGCCGTGTCCTGAACTGCAAGAATATCATCGGCTTTCGCTGGTGTCGGCGCCGCAGCCTTGGTGCCGCACGCCGCGACCAGCAGCATCATCGACCACGCGCCTGTGCACATTGCTCGCCGCATTCGATCCTCCGTCGGCCGCTGTGGGCGCCTGACGGGACGGACCGTAACGGTCACGCACTGCGGCGAGAAGGCTTCGTCATCGAGTTGTTGCAGGCGCGTAGCGGAGCCATCGCAAAGCAATCGACATGTTGCTCGACGCTGCGGACCTGCCGCGCAAGAGTCCACGGCGCGCCGTTGGCGCTGGAGATCGTCATGCGTGTCCTCTTGATCGCCGCCCCGTTCCTCCTCTTGTGGGCGCCGCCGGCCATCGCAGAAATGCCCTATGTCGTGCAGCAATCCGTCCTCGAAGCAGGGACGCGCGCGACGGCGGAGCTGTATTCGGCCATGGGAACGCGCGAAGTTCGGGCGCTGGGCGCTCAGGGCGTGGAGACCGGCGCTCGGCTGCGGCTGGGTCTGGGCGCTGCGACGATCGAAGCCACCGGCGCGCGCATCGACGGGGCGCGGTCGGGATGGACCGGGGGTGTCGAAGTCCTCACGCGCGTGGTCGATTCGCAGCGTGCGGGCGTGGACTTGGACCTGGCCGCTGGCGTGCGCCGGGACGGCTTGGGCGCGCTCGTGCCGCGCGCTCGCGTCGTCGTGGGACGCACGTGGGGGCGTTTGAACACACAGGTTTCCGCCCTGGCGGAGCGACCGCTTGCCTCGCACCGGGATGCCCTTGATGTCGTGCTGGGTGCCGGAGCGGCGTGGCGGCTCACGCCGTTCGCGTCTGTCGGCGTCGAGGCGCTGGCCGAAGATGTCGAAGGGTTCTGGGATGCAAGCGAAGCGGAAGGCGGCGTGCATGCACTCGTGGGCCCGGTGGTGCGCCTGCGTTGGGGCCGCACGTCTCTGAGCGCCCTGGTTGCGGCCACGCGCGGCAGCGCCATCGTCGGTGCGCCCGCAAGCACGGGCGGCCTCGCCCGGCTGGGCGTGGGGCTTGCGTTCTGAAGCGCCGTGGCGCCTCAAGATGAGCGGGATACTCAAGTAAATCTGAACGTGGAACCCGTACCGCTACACGGCTGGCGCGTACGGCCCCGGCGCCCGAGCCGCC
>CAIXAA010000768.1 GCA_903917305.1 uncultured Myxococcales bacterium
GACGCGCACGTGCGCCGGCTTGCCGTCCGCGAATTGCACTTCCGCGACCATGCCTTGCGGCTCGATGTAGGCCTGCTCCTGCGCGCCGGTCTGGTACGTGCCTTCCACGACAAAAGCCGCGTTGGCAAACACGTCGGCCAGCGCCGCCGCATCCTCGCCCGCGCCTTTCTTGAGCGTGTAGCTCTTCAGGACGTTGTCGCTGCCATGTTGGATCTGCTCGGCTTTCGGCTCCTCCCGGTAGTCCAGCACCGCCGGCAGCGGCTCGCAATCCAGCAGCACGCGCGTCGCCGCCCAGCGCACGATGTCGCGGTCCGGATGCGCCAGCAGCACGACCGGCTCATGTTTGTGCCGAAATTCGTCGCGCACCAGGTACGGCTGGTCGTCGTGGATGAGGCGCACGATGTTGAGATCGCTGTGCTCCGGCGCCGCGGCGACCTCGCCGTGCGACGCGTCCGGCGCGTGGATCGAGCGGGCGAAACGCGGCACGTCGCGCGCCGTGACGATGACGAACTCGCGCCAATCCGGGCCATCGAGAAAGCGAATGCCGCGGATGCGGCCGCGCGCGATGGACGTGCGCACGGTGGCGCCGTAGAGGCCGCAAAAAGGCTTGTCGTCAATGTACGCGGTGGCGCCCGAGACCTTGGCCGGGCCGTCGATGCGCGGCAATCGGCTGCCGACGAGGGTCATGGCCGGGGCTCCGTGCATGGCAAGCGAACTGTTGCAGACCAAGACGGTCCGTGCGGCGCGAGTGTAGCGGCGAAGGGGGCCAGACGAAAGGGGGTCACTCGCTGGACGTCGGCGCGCCGTCCATCTCGGCGTGGATGGCCTTGGCGCACTCGGTGCAGACGCCGTGCGTGAACTCCGTGCCGGTCTGCTCGCCCAGGTAGTCCTCGACCTGCTGCCAGTAGCCCTCGTCGTTGCGAATGCGCTTGCACCAGGCGCAGATGGGCAGCAGCCCTCCGAGCCGCTTCACCTTCGCCAGCGCCGCCTGCAACTGCTGGATGAGCTGCGCCTGCTCGCGCACGAGCGCGTGCCGCGACGTGATGTCGTGAAACGTGAGCACGAGCCCCGTGACCACGCCTTGCCGCAGCGTGGGCGACGCCGCGTAGGCCACCGGCAGGAAGCCGCCGTCCTGGCGCTGGAAGTGGTCGTCGTGCACCTCGATCGCCTCGCCCGACAGCAGCACCTGCGCGCTCGGGCACAGGTGCTCCGCCCGCACGCTCCCGTCCGGCATGTGGCCATGGATGATGTCGTGCAGCTTGCGCCCCAGCAGGTCCGCCTCTCGCCACCCCAACAAAGCCTGCGCCTTGGGATTGGCGTAGGTCAGGCAGCCCTGCGCGTCGATGACGAACAAACCTTCTCCCTGCGCTTCGTTGGCGGCGCGCAGCCTCTCCTCGCTGGCACGCAGCGCCTCCTGGTTCGCGTGCCGCTCCGTGATGTCGGTCGAGATGCTCACGCGCACGAGGCGGCCGTCCACCCAGCGCATCAGGCGGTCGCGCACTTCGTACCAGCGGTCGTTGGACGGATTGCGTTCTTCGCGGATCAGCACCCGGCTGGGCGGGCTGTCTTCTTCGCGGAGCTTGCCCATGTTGCAGTCCGGGCACAGGCCGCCCAGGCCGCGCAACACTTCCCAGCACTTGCGACCGACCAGATCGCCGAACAGGTCCTTCATCGCGGCGTTGGCGTAGATCAGCTCGAACGTCTCGGCGTCCGTGACCGTCACGCCGGCGTCCAAGGCGTCAAAGACCGCGAGCAGGTTCTCGTGCGCCACAACGGTCGAGTCGCGCGCCGACGACCGCCGCTGCTGCTGCCCTTCGAGCGCAATGCGGGTCTCGTCGTCCATGGCCGTTTCAGCCCATCCTTAGGGAGGCAGGCCCATACTAGACCTGCACATCTATAGATGGCAAGGCGGCTGCCCGGACGGCTCCGCTCCACGGTGCAATCGCCGCCGCAGCGTCG
Organism: uncultured Myxococcales bacterium; assembly: GCA_903917305.1. Lineage (GTDB taxonomy): Bacteria > Myxococcota_A > UBA9042 > UBA9042 > UBA9042 > CAIXAA01. The sequence goes on from CAIXAA010000768.1 coordinate 1,960, forward strand.
CACGCTGCAGCCAGGTCTCGACCGTCAACAGGCTGCGCAACCCGGCACGCGCCACCTGCCCCAGGCGCTGCAGCCGCGGCGGATCGTGCGGCGCGGTCAGGTCCGCGCGGGAGAGCGGCTCGAGCAGCCCGGACTCGACGCAGCCTTCCAGCGAAAACACGTAGAGATGCTCGGTGTAGCGCCGCGCGCGCCGGAGATCGGCCAGCAGCGCCGGCAGATCGAGCAGCCGCGCCTCGAACGCCGGCTGCAGCACCGCGACGCCACCGCCGGTAATTCCCACCGCAATCGCCGCCGCACGACCGCCATAGGCATCGACCAGCAGCTCGCCGAACGGCGGCGCCAGCACACTGCGATACAGCATCAGCACTTCGCGGTCGGCGCGTACGTCGACGATGCCCAGCGCGCGCTGCAGCAGCGACGACCCCGCCTCGCGCTCGTCGTGGATGAACGGCAGGTGGTAGGTCTCGGTGCGGTAGCCATCCTCGCGGATTTGCTGGATCAGCTCCTCGTACTCGGCGCGCGCCTGGCGCACGCGGTGCTCCGGCCGGGAGTGCCGCAGCAGCCGCCCAAGCGCCCGCAACGGCTGGTCGAACAGCGGCGCGGCGGCACTGTGCGGCACCTCGATGTCGAGGCCGACGCCCGCGAACGTCAGCTGCTCGGCGCGCGCCCAGGCGTGCACTTCGGCATAGCGGCGCTTGGCGCAGTGCGCGTTGTCAGCGGTGAGCCAGTAGCCCTCGCCGGTCTCCAGAACCAGCCACGCCGTCACGGGAATCTGGTGCGCGGTCAGCAGGCGGATGGCCTGCGCGCGCTGCGGGTCGAGATCGAGCAGGGCCATCGCGATGGCGGCGCGGCAGGCGGTGAGTTGGGCGAGGACGCCGGGGCGCGCGAGGAGGGCGGTGACTTCGGCGGCGGGGAGCTCTAGGAAGAAGGTGAGGCGGGGGTGGGTCATTCGCGCACGCTAGCACAACTGGCGCGTGCGCTCACGCCCGGTTCCGGTTCCGGTGGGCGGACGCCTTCGGGTCCGCTACGCCAAGTGCTGTCGCACGTTGCGTGTCCGGCTCCGGTTCCGGTTCCGGCTCCGGCTCCGGCTCCGGCTCCGGCTCCGGCTCCGGCCAGACCATGTCGATCCCTTCCACACTGTCGAGTTTCTCCACACCCGCCGCGCGCTGCCCGCCGCGCGCCAAACGACCTGCCTGTGGCGATTTCGACCTCCAGCGGGCATGCTGGCGCGGTTCTTGCTCAGCATGCAGCAGCGTACAAGTCGGCGGCGCCGCGGTGCGCCGTGTTGGGGGTTGGCCATGCAGGTTCTTCGGGTTCTCGTCGTTGCATGGCTGCTCGCCGCTGGTCTCGGCGGTTGCGGCGGTGGCGGCGGCACGTCCAGCGCCAAAGATGTGCAAGCCGGCGACATCGCCGGACTCCAAGTGCCCTGCACCGGCAACGAGAAGCCGGACTTCTGGTACGGCAAGTACTGGTGCGGCCACTGCGCCGGCGACCTCGGCCAACCCATCGAATGCGTCGGCGGCCGTCTGCGCTGCGCGGCGTTCCGCACGATGCCGGACGGCAGCAAAGTGCCCGTGCAGCAGGTGTACGAGCTGATCCCGATGGACGATTTCAACCACCACACCGGCGCCTGCGCGTCCGTGGCGTGGCTGTGGCTGCCCGGCTTTCGCCTCGACTCGCCCGCGGGGTTGGAGACGGCGCGCGGTCTGTCCAAGCCACTGACCCTGACGGCCGAGATCGGCTACATCATGCAAATGCCGTGCTTTGCCCAGCTTTTTGCGGACGAGGCCAAGGGCCAAGCGGCGATTCATGCCTTGGTCACGCTGACGGACATGCAGACCGGCCAGCCGGTCGACTACGCCATCGGGCTGCCGCAGACGGTGACGAATGCCTGCGTGCAGTCCTTGGAGTTGAAGCCAGCGCCCCTTTCAAGCGATGGCTGGTACCGCGTGACCGTCAAGCCGGGCGACGCGCAGGACTTCGTCAAGCTGGTGACATGGGGACCGGGGCAGAGTCCGCTGACCGCGCCGCTGGTACGCGACTTCTACACCGGCAGCCGGCCGATGCTGAGCTACGCGGTTCTGGCCTACAAGCCACGGCCCGGTTTCGCCGGCTACATCGAGTTCGAGTTCACCGAACCGCTGGCGGCGGCCAATGAGGTGAGCGTGACGGTCGATGGCGTGCCGGTCAGCACCGCATCGGAGACCAACGACGGTCCAGACCGGCTGCGCTTCGATCTCGTGACCATGCCGAAAGACTTCAAGACGCTGGAGCTGCACCTGCCTGCGGCAGCGGCATCGGTGAACGGCGGCACGGTCGGCGCTGGCGCCAAGAACAATCCGTATGCGAGCATCGTCGGCAACGAAGTCGTGTACATGCTCAAGGCGAGCGACATGGTGTTCGACCCGACGAACACGGTGCTGCGCTGGCACTACGAGCCGAAGTAACGGATCCAGTTGTCGGAGAGGTTCCATGCATTTGCGCCTTGCAGTCCTCGTCCTCGCCTCGCTTCTGTCCGGCTGCGTCGTCAACCCGGTGCCGACGCCTGGCCCGGAGAACGCCACCGCCGCCGGCAAGGACACGTCCCAGCTGGGCGCCGCGGACATCGCGTTGGGAGCGGACACCGTCGCGTGGGCACCCGACGTCGCAGCTCCAGATGCCGCGCTGGCGGACACATCGCTTTGCGTCTCGCCCGTTTGTGCAGCGTGCGAGGCGAACGCCGCAGCCATCGCGGCGGAGATCGACGCCAAGCCGCAAGGCTGCGCCGCCGTCGTGCGCCTCGCGTGGGACACGGACCAGCCGCAGGACTGGCAGTTGTTCTGCGCGCCGTACGCCGACGTGACCGAGACTTCGGCGCGCGCGGCGGCGGCGAAGTTCGGTGCGCTCAATCCCGCCAAAATGCGCAACGACGCGAATCCAAGCGATGTGTATGTCTTCCGTGTGGAGCCGACCGACCTGGGCAGCCTGACGGTGGTCTCGGCGCATACGGGGCTGCTGCTGCTCGGGGTCCAGCTCAATTGGAGCGCCAAGTCCATCGTGCAATTCCCGGCGCAGTGGCGCGATCCCAGCACGCTCGGCGCCGGCTGCAAGTCCGCGGTGCCGATGCCGCCGCACCGCGTCTACGACTTCGCGGGCGACTCGCTGCCGCCGACTGCCGCGGAGATCGACAAGGCGCTGGCCGCGGTCGCCGGCACGCCGCTGTTCGCCGCGTTCACGGCCAAGGGCGTGCTGCAGGATGTCGTGCTGGTGCGGGTGCAGCGCAGCGTGAACGGGTCGAGCCGGGCGACGTCGGCGGCGGAGTGGGTGGCGATTGTGCAGGGTGGGGCTGGGGAGTAGCGGGAAGTGGCCGGTCCCGGCTCCGGTTCCGGTTCCGGTTCCGGCTCCGGTTCCGGCTCCGGTTCGGGCGCCCTCACCCCGGCCTTCGGCCGCCCCTCTCCCGCTGCGGGGAGAGGGGAAAGCGCACCGGTTCACGCCCCTTCTCCCCTTGCGGGAGAAGGGTGGACGCGCAGCGGCCGGGATGAGGGGGGCCGGCGACGGAGCAACAGAACGCCGGAGGACGGCCGCTATCAGCGCTTCGAAGGCTTGATCCCAAACTCCGTCAGCGTCGGCGACTTCGCGCCGTAGAAGCTGCGCAGGAACTTGGTCACCGCCGACAAATACTCGCGCGTAGTCTGCGACAGCGAGACCTTGGGCGTGGCCGTACCGTCCTTCTGCTGGGTCGCCAGCTTCTTGGCCTCGCGCGCGGCCAGCACCGACGCGAGCAGCGTCTCCAACTTCGGCAGCTTCAAGTCCGCCGGCACAGACTTGTCCTTGAGCGGATGCTTCTTGCA